>JAOUFU010000008.1 GCA_029858035.1 Phycisphaerae bacterium | reverse complement strand
TTCGCAGGCCCATCACGGCGTGACGCCGCCTGATTTCGGGCGTGAGTTTGTCAAGGCGAGTGAACTTACTAAGGGCCATATGTATTCGTTTGTTTTGGACAGCAACTTCCGCACCAACTTTCAGCCGGTCCAGCAAGGTGATATGCTGTTCCGCTATTCTATAAGCACTCATAAAGGTGGGTGGAAAGAAGGTCGCTGCCGTGATTTCGGCTGGGCGATATGTAATCCGCTCTTTCCCGTAGAACTAAACGGCAAAAGAGAGGGGTCGCTTGATAGCACGATGAGCTTCTGCCAGATAGATAAACCAAATATATTTTTACTGACTCTCAAGCGAGCTGAGGACGGAGACGGAATAATCGTTCGCCTCATCGAAACAGAGGGCGAAGATGCTACAGCCACACTGACAATCCCTCATTTGACCATTAAACAGGCATATCGAACAAACCTGGTGGAGGAAAATAAGGAAAAAGCAACATTCACGGAACATACAATCACAGCACCCATAAAGGCCTTCGGGATAACTACTATTCGCTTTCAAACATAGCTTTGACAATTATCTGCATTTAGCTTAGAATTGGAACCTGTAAAATTCTTTCCGGGTTTATGCGCCGCATTGCCCATAATTTTTGAAAGGGAGAAAAAATGAAGAAAATTACATTATTCATCACAATTACAATTGCTTGCATGTTGTTTCAACCGATTATATATGCAGCACGAACCCTCCCGATTCTCGAAAAGATCGGCGTGAGGCGCGGAATCTGTGTGGTGCTGGGCGATACGAAGTGCGAGCTTGCTCTGAAATTGGCCAGTCAAAGTGAGCTGCTGATATATGTCCAGCTTCCACGAGAGAAAGATGTGGAAGCTGCACGCAAGACAGTTGACGCCGCCGGCTTCTATGGAACACGTATCTTTATTGAAAAGGGAGATTTAACGAGATTACATCTGGCTGACAATATCGCCGATGCCATTGTCGCTGTAGGTGATGCAGCCGGAATTTCCAGTGCCGAGGTGCTACGTGTACTTCGGCCACAGGGAAAAGCTATACTGGGACGAAAAGTTCTGACCAAGCCGTTCCCTAAAGGAATGGACGACTGGAGCCATCCATATCACGGCCCGGACAACAATCCTCAATCGCAAGATCAAATTGCCCGGGCACCTTACCTGACGCAGTTTCTTGCTGAGCCTCGATATGCACCAGTACCTCAGGTGGCTGTCGCCTCGGCGGGTCGTGTATTCAAGGCTTTCGGGCACGTGGCATTCAAGAAACGAGAAGAACCTCTTCTCAATAATCTCGTGGCGTTCAATGGTTACAACGGCACGATCCTATGGAAGCGAGACCTGACCGAAGGCGTTATGATCCACCGCAATACAATTATAGCAACACCCTCGACCCTGTATGTCGGCGATGACAAGTCCTGCAAGCTTATCGACACGGCAACCGGGCGATTAATTGATGAGATTGTTCCCCCGACAAATCGTGCCGGAGGTACATTCTGGAAATGGATGGCCTTAGAGGATGGCGTACTCTATGCACTTATGGGAGAGCAGGAGCAAAGAGATCCAACAAAGCGATGGCAGCGAAATAATCACGGCTGGCCGTGGAATCCAATATCGGAAGGATTTAACCAGCCGCAGCATCCCTGGGGATTCGGTCGAGATATATTGGCAATTGAACCAAAATCGAAAAAGGTCCTGTGGAGTCATCGGGAGGATGAGCCCATTGACAGCCGGGCCATGTGTATGAAGAACGGGCGAATTTATATCTTTCGATTTGGCTCATACCTGACCTGCCTGGATGCTAAAACGGGAAATGACATTTGGCGGAAAACACCGGACAATGCACCCAAACTGTTCGAGTCACTCGGGGCGTATTTGAGTCGGCAGGATTGGCGAACAAACTGGCGAACAACGGCTTATCTTAAATGCAGTGATAAGGCTCTGTATTTCGCAGGCCCCGTAGTCGGCAAGCTTCTCGCCGTCTCAGCCGAAGACGGCAGCATTCTCTGGGAGAATGACTACAGTAACTTCCAACTGGTCTTGCGGGACGACGGTCTTTATGCTATCAGCGGACAGATTGATAAACATCCCAGCAAAAAATTTGACCCTCTTACCGGCCGGGTATTGGCGGAGATTAATCAGCCTCGCCGTGCCTGTACCCGACCGACAGGCTCTGCGGACGCTGTCTTTTTCCGTGCTGAAGGCGGTTCTGTTCGTTTAGATGTGGCCAGCAACCGGCCGGAGTGGATTTCACCAATGCGACCTCCCTGCCATGATGGCGTGACCATCGCAAATGGCCTGCTTTACTGGTCACCGTTTGTGTGCGACTGCCAGCTCACAATCTATGGCTTTACCTGTCTGGGACCGGCAGGTGACTTCGACTTTAGCCCACGAGCGATTGAAGATCAGCGTTTGGAAAAAGGTACCGGGGACCTGAGAAAGATCGCCAGTCTGTCAGAATCAGAAGTTGACTGGCCTACTTTTCGTGGCGACAACACCGGCAGTGTAACAACTCAAGCGACCATTCCCGACAAGAGTAGTGTACTATGGCGGTTTACACCGATGACGGCTACCCAACCGACAGCTCCGGTCACGGCCGGCGGCCTGGTATTTATCAGCGGCGATAATGGTATCGTTCAAGCAGTGAATTCAGCAACAGGCATGCAGCAATGGAAGGCCTATACTGGTGGCGCAGTTCGCATTCCACCAACCATACGGAATGACCGAGCTTTTGTAGGTTCGGGCGATGGTTGGGTTTATGCCTTTGAGGCAATAACGGGCCGATTGCTCTGGCGGTTCCGAGCGGCCCCTGCCGAGCGTAAGATACCAGTCTATGGCTCTCTGCTATCTACCTGGCCGACTGCGAGTGGAATTCTTGTCGAAGACGGCATTGCCTACGTGTCCGCCGGTATCGTTAACTATGACGGAACTTATGTCTACGCACTCGACGCCGAAACCGGAAAAATCAAATGGCAGAACAACACGTCGGGCCATCTCGACAGGCAGGCCCGAACAGGTGTGAGCGTGCAGGGCCATCAAATGCTTCACGACGGCAAGCTCTACCTGGCAAGCGGCACCTCCGTTTCACCGGCCGTCTATAATCTCACAGATGGAAAGTGCCTTAATGATCCGAAACCTCTGGCCAACTGCGTATCACAGAGCCCGCGAGGGTGGGAACTGTCTCTGCTTGGAGAACAAGTCGTAGCTTGCGGCAAACCCTTCTATGCAGACAACGTCTTTGATGACACGGTTTTCAACAAAGTCTTTCTTGCATCGAGCGGCGGCCGGGACATTGCCTGGGTAAGCAACCAGAACAATAAGAAGGTTTTATGCTTCGATGGTATCAATAGACAGTTATTACGCCAACGCATGGATAATCCAGGCAATCGGTTCAATATTGACTGGACAAAGCTTGGCATTAAGGAAAAACCGCTGTGGAGCTTCGACTGTAAGGAAAGCGTCGCTCTTGCAGTATGCAATAATGCTGTGGTGGTTGCTAATAGAACAGAGATTGTCGCATTGGATCTTAAGAATGGCGAGGTGCTCTGGTCACAGCCGGTGCCATCATCCCCTGTTTCATGGGGCCTGGCCGTGGACCGCAACGGCAATGTGGTAGTGAGTCTTGAGAATGGACAGGTTCTTTGTTTTGGAAGTCGGAGGCAAGTATGAGAATAACGAGAACATACAAATCAGTTGTTGTTTTGGTAATACTATCGGCCCTGCTTATCACCGGTTGCAGTAAAGACAAAACTGAAAGTGAGGACAACGAGCTTATAGTTCTGTGCGGCAGTTCATTTTCCAATCCCATGAATGAGCTTTGCTCGCAATTCACGGAGCAGACGGGAATAAAATTCGCCACGACAGTCTCAGGCAGTGAGAATCATTTACCGCTCATAAAGACCGCCCATGAGGGTGATATCTTTGTCACGCATGATCCATATCTGGACTATGTGCGTGATGCCAACTTCCTGTCGGATTATGTGCACGTTGGATACGTATCCCCTGTTCTGGCGGTTCAGCCTGGAAATCCCAAAAAGATCAGCAGTATCCAGGACCTCACACGCCCCGGACTTAAAGTAGCTCTCAGCAATCCGGAATATTCTACCTGTGGTGAAATGGTTTTTGCGCTGTTAGAGAAGAAGGGCATAAAAGATGCGGTAATGAAAAACGTGGAAAACCGGTTGTTAAAAGGACACCCTGAACTTTGCAATTTATTGAAAACCAAAACTGTTGATGCTATTATCACCTGGAACGGCGTTGCACATACTTTTCGTGACAGTGTGGAGATTGTTCCGACACCATACGAATACGATAAAGAACGTCGTGTTCATATTATCGGTTTGAACTATTCCAAACATCCTGATTTGTTAAAACAATTCCTTGAATTTGCCCGCAAAAGAGGTGAAGCAGTCTTTAAAAAGCATGGTTATGTGAAATGAACAAAAGGGCAAACATAATAAAGCAGCTATTCTTTGCCGCAACTCTTGTTACAGCCATTTTGCTGACCGCCTGTGACCGGAAAGAACCGAAACAAGAACAAGCTGCAGGAAAAGAGCTGATTTTATACTGCGGAGCCGGTATCCGCCCACCTGTTGCCGAACTAATGGAGATTTTCAGCCGGGAACATGGCGTTAAGATATTCACCGACTACGCCGGCAGCGAGGTGCTTTTGTCCAAGATAAAGCTTAGCCACCGAGGCGACCTGTATATTCCCGGCGATAAGCACTACATCGAACAAGCCCTACAGGAAGATATGGTTCTTTCACGAAGGCCTGTCTTCTACTGGGTTCCGACCATCCTGGTACAAAAAGGCAATCCGAAGAACATCTCGGGGTTGGAGGACTTACTTCGGCCCGGCTTGAAACTGGGTCTGGGCGACCCAAATGCCTGTGCCATAGGGAGAATATCCCGACAAATACTTGCCAAGAACAACATTGCCTGGGAGGAAATCAAAAAGCACGTATCGTACCTGTCGCTAACCGTTAATGAACTGGGAATGCAGATACAAGCCAAGTCACTCGATGCAGTTATTGTCTGGGATGCTATGGCCCGATACTATAGTGAACATGGCGATGAGGTACCCATTGCTCCCGAGAAAAACCTGGTCTCCACTGTGGATATTGGTGTGCTTAAGTTCACAAGAAATAGAGAGCTGGCTGAAAAGTTTGTGGATTTTATCACCTCGGAGCGGGGCCAGGGAGTTTTTGAAAAACATAACTACAGTACCAAACCCCCGGAATAAATTTGAGTCTGCCGGCAGCAAAAATCCAAATTCCAGTTCGAGGCCATATCATTAAGTATTTTCATTGTAAATAGTAATGTTGCCGGTTATACTTTCCTGCTCAGGGTCCAAAATTAGAACAGTCGGGAACATTTTGGAGATCAGTTATGATAAGCCAATTGTCTAATCCTTGGTGGATTTTTATTCTTTTTGGTATCTGTGCGGGTGTCCTGAGTGGTGCTTTGGGATTAGGCGCCGGTATTATACTTGTCCCTGCGCTCGTGTTACTTTGTGATTTTGAACAGAAAAGCGCCCAGGGTATGGCTTTGGCGGTGATGGTGCCAATGGTATTGGTCGGGGCACTGAGGTACTGGAAGAATCCTGAGGTAGATATGAACGGAGCGGTTATCGGATTGATTATCTTAGGCGCTCTGGCAGGTGTATTGGCGGGGACGGAAATAGCGGCCAGACTGCCGGGGCATATCTTACGGAAGGTATTCGCGGCTGTCCTGCTATTAGCGGCAGTAAAAATGTTTGTAGGCCCGACAAGACTGAAACGACTCGGTCCTGATGATAGTTTGACGAGTCAGAAAATAACAAATTTGGTTGAAAGTGAAGGAATAAATAATGAATCAACAAAGCAGTAACGGGACTGTACGAATTTTCAGTGCCAGAGCATGTGCGGCACCGCTGGAGAAGGCCGCCAAGTTGTTTGAAGAACAGACGAATATTCATATAGAAATCAGCGTATGCAGCCGCCATTGTGCCCAGCCGGTTGCTGAAGAGGCCACCGGAGAAACCGGCGGTGATGATTTTCTGTTGGAAATTGCCGATGCCGGCATACATGACCTTGCCATAGCAGGGGCCGAGTATCTGCTTGATGATGGAGAGGTGAGAGGGATTGTACAAAAGGGTCAACGCCGCACTATCGCATATCGTCGTTCGGCTATTATTGTCCCTGCGGGCAATCCCAAGAACATACGCTCCGTAAAGGATATAGCAAAGCCAGATATAAGGGTGGGTGTATCGGTCATAGATTGTCTGAAAGGATTGTGGGAGGATATCAGCGGTCGACTGGGGCTTTTGGATAAGATTCGAAAGAACATCTGTTATTACGCCAATGGCTGCATTGCTATCGTTGAAGCAGTGGCGACCGGTGAGATTGATGCGGCATTCGGGTGGACGGCTTTTCAACATTTGGAGCCGGATAGAATAGAAACCATTGAAATATCCGAAGAACAACAAGTGTTGAGGGGAACATGTGTGGGACTGTTGTCTTTCGCCAAGGGGACAGAGGCTGCAACTCAATTTATGGATTTTCTGGCAAGCCCACAGGCACGTGAGTTCTACAAGGAATATGGATGGGTTGTCACGGAGAACTAAACAGCGGCTTGTTATTCTTTTTGGGCATCACCCACAAGAATTGGAGCTTGAAGCCTGGTGAGACTTGTCGAGAAAATGATTCCTTCTTTTTTGGCCATGATTGCAATTCTGTCGAAAGTGACCAATCGCATAGTTTCTGAAAAAACGGTGCTATCATGTTGAAAGCGGAATCAAAGGAACCGGTGAAAAGTTGGCGCGGTCGCCTTTTTACCGCAGCATGTTTTGTCTTCGTGGTTATTTTTGTCGCCTTCGTTCTGCTGCTAATAATTGCCGACATTTTCTACATTGACAGCAAGGCGGTTCTGACGGTCCTTACTTCCCGCTTTATCCGTCATGCTCTCTGGATGAGTATTTGGACCAGCATAACGACGGTGTTTCTGTCGTTGATTTTTGCGATTCCGATTGGATTTATATTGAGTCGATTTCGGTTTCGCGGCCGCCTTTTGGTTGATACTGTCATAGATTTGCCTATTATTTTCCCACCACTGGTTGCCGGTCTGACCCTGTTGGTGTTTTTTTCTCAGACCGTTTTCGGCAGATGGATCCAGGAGGACCTTGGAATTGAGTTTGTTTTCCAGCCCAAAGGGATTGTGCTTTGTCAGTTTTTGGTTTCTGCCAGCTTTGCCATCCGTTCGGCGAAAACCGCCTTTGATGATGTTGACCGTCGCTACGAAAATGTCGCGTTGACCTTGGGTTGCAGCCAGTGGGGCAGCTTTTGGCGTGTGTCTCTACCGCTGGCCTCTAATGGCATTATCGCCGGAGGTATTTTAACATGGGCCAGGGCGTTTGGGCTTTTCGGTCCTTTGATAATCTTCGTGGGTTCATTCCGCGGTCGCACCGAAGTTTTGAGCACGACCGTATTCCTGGAGCAGTCAATAGGCAATCTTGAGGTCGCATTGGCAGTGGCGCTACTGATGATACTTGTGGCCCTTATAGCGTTGACGATCATTCACTTTGTTGGAGGCACCACTCAGGTAAAATTATGATTCGTGTAGTTCGGCTATCATTCAGTATCGGTGACTTCCGGTTAGACCAATTCAATCTGGAGGCGGCACAGGGTCAGTACTTTGTTATGCTGGGCCCACCCGGCTCAGGAAAGACCATCTTGCTGGAGTGCCTTTGCGGCCTGGCAAGGATTGCAGCAGGACATATTTATATTGACGGAACAGATGTGACTAATCTTGAGCCTCGCAAGCGCGGGATCGGATATGTTCCACAGGATTACGCGCTCTTTCCGAACTTGTCTGTCGAGCGTAACATTAGCTTCGGTTTACGTTTCAGAGGTTACAGCCGCCAGGTAATTACCAGCAAGGTCATGCAGGCGATGGAGATGCTTGGCATAGTATATTTGCAAAAACGCAGTGTTTACGGTCTCAGCGGCGGAGAGAAACAGCGGGTGGCGTTAGCAAGGGCACTGGTTATGGAACCTAAGGTGCTGCTGCTTGATGAGCCGGTCTGTGCTTTGGACGAAGCCACCCGCCAAGACATATGTGCCCAACTGCACAACGTCCAACGTCAACTCGGTCTGACTACTATTCACGTCAGTCACAACCTGGAAGAAACCTTCTCGGTAGCAGACATGGCCGGAATTTTATACCAAGGCAGCTTGCAGCAGGTCGGATCAATGAATCAGTTGCTGCGCAAACCGCAAAATGAATTTGTTGCCCATTTTATGCGCTGCAGGAACATATTCAGCGGTGAGGCAGTCGCTCAAGGGACTAAATCGGCAACTACAAAAGTGCGAGCGGGTAGTGTTGATTTGTTAGTCCAAGGGAAATATCAGGGCCGAATAAAGTTTACGATACGACCGGAAAGTATTCGACTTACCAACAACCTGCCAAATGAGCCTGTTGATAATAAATTACAGGTTAAGCTGATTCGCTCGCGCGACTGTGGCAACTATGTTCAAGTAACATTGAAAGGCCCTCTCGATTTAATAGTCCATCTGTCACATGCAGCTTTTGCCGACCTGGCCGCCAAACCTCAGTCCGAATTGATTGCTGTGCTAAGCCCGGAGAACATCCACGTGTTGCCTGAATAGCTGTTTTGTCTTTCTTTCACTGTGTGAATATTATATAATATATGCCCGATAAACGACTTACTGAAGTCATAATAAACATACTTACAGCCTTTTGATACTGGAGAGTTTGGTGGATAAATTATTTAGATTAGCTATGGTTCAAGGCCACAACAACGGAGCAATTTTGCGATTGGCAGTTCTGGTTTGTATGCTTAGTTGCTTGCAGACTAATTATGCATTTGCCTGTAGATATAACGTTCGGGAGACCGGCTTTGTCGACCTGCGGATAGAACCATATTATCTATTCGGCTATATCAACGATGAGACTGGTGCAGATGTCGTATCCAGGTTCAAACAGGTGACAGAAGTCGGCCTTGAGAACAGCAACATCGATTTTGAAATAATTAATATCGACCAGCAAAAAGACCATCCGGCAATGAAATTCCTTGATTTGCAGCAGGTAAAATCGTTGCCCGCTGCAGTACTGGTCTCGCCGGATGGCCAGTCATATCCCGTCTCCCTTGCAGAGCGTGACCGGACCTTCGAAGAGACCTTGCGGTCGGCCTTAGAAGATATTCTGTCCTCCCCTAAGCGTGAGGAGATTCTCCGGCAGGTCATTAAAACTTATGGTGTTGTACTGTTGATTGAAGGGACAGACGACCAGGAGAATATAAGAGCTAAGAAGGCTGCTTCCGACGTTATTGAGCTAATAAGTTCACAAATGGAAATGATGCCTAAAACTATCACTCATCCCCCTGTGTTGATCGTGATGGACCGGAAGTCTCTTTCCAATGAAGAAATTCTACTTTGGAGTCTGGGTCTGGATGGTGGAAAGTTAAGTGAGCCGCATGCAGCAGTGCTTTATGGAAGAAGTCGCTGGATGGGACCATTGTTCAAGGGAGAAGAAATAGACGAGAACAACCTGGCCAGTGTTCTTTTCGTAATCGGTGCCGACTGCGAATGTGGGTTTGATTATCAATGGCTGCAGGGTACGATGCTGCCGGCCAGGTGGACTGATAAAATGCAGGAACAAGTGGCGGAAAGTTTAGGTTTTGACCCGGAAAATCCTATGATAAAAATGGAGATAAGCTCAATAATAAGAAGGGGTTCTTATTCCTATCCCGGTGTGCCTTTTGGATATCAGGAATTGGTTGTCAAACCTGATTTCAACACAGTGGCCGATCAGAATTCAATCAACGAAGTTGAAGATACTTCAATGCCCGACCCCAGTCCGGATGACCCAATTTCGGAACCTAATCCTTCAGTTGGGCAGGACTGGCCGTTCCGTAACACGATATTTCTTCTTGTCGGATTATGTGTTTTGGTCTTGACCTCCGGCGTTGTAATACTTGTCAGGGCAAAAAAAACATGAACAGAGATATTGTATACGCTTTCTTCTTTATTATATTTTCCTTCTGCGGACGAGTTTCGGCTGAGGATTGGCCTACATTTGGGGCAGATAATCGCAGAAGCTGTGTTACCAGTGAGCAACTGGAACTTCCGTTGACGGAATCCTGGGTATTCAAAGCGACACATCCACCACAACCCGCCTGGCCGGCACCGGCAAAGCAGGACTTCTTCCACCGCCATTACAATCTGAGACCAACCGTAACCTACGACCAGGCGTTTGGCGTTGTTGGTGCAGGTGACATCGTGTGCTTTGGCTCATCGGCTGATGACAAAATATACGCCCTCGACTCGATAACGGGACAGATACGCTGGACATTCTTCACAGAAGGGCCTGTGCGATTAGCTCCCATTGTTGTCGGCGATAGAGTGTACGTCGGTTCCGACGATGGCTGCGTCTACTGTCTTTCCGGTGACGATGGCTCACTGGTATGGAAGTATAGAGTATCCGAGCAAAACCGCATAGTACCCGGTAATGGGCGGATGATATCGATGTGGCCCGTGCGTGCAGGATTGGTAGCGGACGAAGGAAAAGTATATTTTACGGCAGGACTATTTCCAACCCAGGGTACATATTTATGTGCAATTAACGCTCAAAACGGGGCAGAACTATGGAAGCAGAAAGTGGATATTTCGCCACAGGGTTATATGCTGGCTTCAGATGATAAGCTTTATGTCCCGACGGGTCGAACAGGACCGGTGATGTTTGCACGTGCGGACGGTAAATTCCAGGGCCAGTTCCCCAGTGCCGGAGGCACATACGCGCTGCTGACAGAGGATGTGATGGTAACCGGCCCCGGCCGTGGCCCAAAAGAGCTCAGCGCAGACGATGTGAAAACGAAAGATAGAATCGCAACCTTCGGTGGCTTAAGGATACTGGTAAATGGGCCAATAGCATATATGCAGTCAGAGAAGAATCTGTCGGCGTTCAATCGAAGCCGACATCTTGAACTTTCGAGACGAAGAAACAGCTTGAAGCAACAGCAAGATAAAATCGAGAAACAACTCAAAGGGATCGACAAAGACACACCACAATCAAAACAGTTTCAGGATGATTTGCGTAATATCAAGACTGAACTTGGAGAGATTTCACAGCAATTAAAAAACTGTTACCTGTGGACAGTAGAGTGTGAATACCCACACTCAATGATTATGGCCGGCAATGTTCTGTTTGTGGGGGGTGAGGATAAAGTAGCGGCATTTAGCACCAAAGACGGCAAAGAGATATGGACCACACCCGTTATAGGCACAGCACATGGATTGAGCGTGATCAACGGTGGTTTATATGTCAGTACGGACAAGGGATATATACATTGCTTAAGAGACGGTGAAAAAAGGAAGAGTAAAGTAATAACAGCGGAAATAGATTCAAATCCTTATCCACAGGATGAACTTACGGAACTGTATACAGAAGCGGCCAAAGACATAGTCAAGCAAACGGATATTAGAAAAGGTTATTGTCTGGTTCTGGATTGCGGCGAAGGACGGCTTGCATACGAGCTGGCCCGGCTTACTGATTTGCAAATCATTGGGGTGGAGAAGGATGCAAATAAAGTTGCTATTGCCCGAAAAGCTCTCGACAAGGCAGGACTCTATGGTCAGGTTGTTATTCATCAAGGCTCTGTTGAGAAACTACCCTATACAAAGTACTTCGCTAATCTGATAGTCTCAGACGAAGCACTGGGCGTCGGCAAACCGCCTTCCTGGCACCAGGAAGTTTTTGAACTTGCCAGACCTTATGGTGGAGTTATTGCTTTGGGCCTTCCGGCAAACAGGCCGAATAAGAACAGCCTAAAGAAATGGTTTCGGAAATCCACTGCCGACTGGAAGGTAAACGAAAGTAAGAAAATTATCTGGGCATTCGCGAATCGGGAAAAACTGGAAGGCGCAGGTGAGTGGACACACCTATATGCAGAACCGGGTAATACAGCCTGCAGCAGGGATGAATTGATTAAGGGCGAGATGGCTATACAGTGGTTTGGTCGGCCCGGACCGAGCGAGATGATTGACCGTCACCATCGCAACGTGCCGCCGCTTTTCAAGGACGGGCGACTCTTCGTTCCGGGTGACTGCATCGTCTTTGCGGTGGACGCCTACAATGGGACGATTCTATGGGAGACTGAAATTCCAAATTCACGTCGGCTTGGCGTATTTCTTGACTCTGGTAGTATGGCTGTAGACAAGAAATTTCTATACGTGGCAGCCGAGGACAAATGTCTCGGTTTCGATGTTCAGACCGGCCTGTGCCGCCTCACATACACAATGCCGCAACTCATTAAGGACGAGCAGCGTGAGTGGGGATACATCGCCTACAGCAACGATATTCTGTTCGGAAGTGGTCGAAGGAAAGGCGCTTCTTACACCGAGACGAACTACGATGCCGACGTTGCGCTGTGGCACAGAAACATGAAACTTGTTGTAAGCGATTACGTGTTCGCCATGAATAAAAATAATGGAAGGCCGCTCTGGAAATATAAATACGGTCTTGTCGTGAACACAACCATTACCGTCGCCGACGGACGGATGTACTTTGTCGAGACTCACAGCCCAAAGGCGTTGGCCGACAAGGTTGGCCGCATGCCGGTGAAAATCCTGTTCGACGACGGCGAGAAGTTTCTGGTTGCTCTGGATATACAAACCGGACGGGTCGTGTATAAAAAGAAGATTGATGTCAGTAATATCGAGGAACCCGTATATCTGAATTATTCTAAAGAAATACTCTTGTTAAGCGGGTCGAAATTAGTCGGTGATTCTATATGTTATTACTATAATGCGTTCGACGCCCGCTCGGGCCAAACCTGCTGGGATGTAAGTCACGACAGCGGCCTTGCGAAGGATGGCGGCCACGGTGAATATAACCGTCATCCGACAATCATTGATAATGTTGTATACGCCTGGCCCTACGCGTATAATCTGAAGACCGGAGAAAAAGTGGCAGGATGGATATTCGATCGACGCGGGCACGGCTGCGGTGGTGTATCGGCTTCAGCACAGTGTATGTTCTGGCGAGGCGGCAATCCCTGGATGTACGACCTGGGGCCAAACGGCGGACCAACACGTCTTAATTCCGTAACCCGACCAGGCTGCTGGATAAACATCATTCCGGCCGGCGGGCTGGTGCTTATTCCCGAGGCCAGTTCAGGTTGTACCTGCGGCTTTGCCTTGCAGACTTCTGTGGCCTATATTCCAGTTGATACACTGAATTCGAAGTGAGGTTTCGAATGAATTGTTTGGCGTAACTTAGAACGGGGCGCAAGAATATATGACAATACCCGGACTTATCTTTAAAGAAATACGTCACCGAAAGACAAATTTTGCCCTTGGATTGCTGGCTGTGATGATGGCGGTTGCGCTATTTATATCTTTTTTCACTGCGGCCAAAGCATCCAATCGCGAAACAGCTCGACTCATGCTCTCTCTGGGCTTTAACCTCCATATCATACCTAAAGACACTAATATGAATGAGTTTCTGTTAACCGGCCTTCCGGATAAGACTATGCCTGAACAATACACAGAGAAACTTGCTTCCCAGAAGAAAGTTTCCTACAACCACCTGATGGCTACCCTCCAGAAAAAAATAACCTGGCGCGGTCTTGACGTGGTTTTGACCGGCCTGGCTCCCGAGGTTAGTCCACCGGGGAGGAAAATGCCACCTATAAAAGATCCAATTGAACGCGGCAACTTGTATGTTGGATACAGAGTGGCAAAAGCCCTTGGAATAAATGAAAGTGATGTCGTGGAAATAAAAGGCATAACATTCAAGGTGATAAAATGTTTGTCTGAATCCGGGGGAGTCGATGACATCCGAATTCAGTGCCATCTTCTTGATGCTCAGGATATTTTGGGCCTGCCCGGGCGAATCAGTGAGATTCGAGCAGTGGATTGCCTTTGTTTCGCCCCTACTGAAGACCCTGCGTCTGTCCTGCGAAAGGAAATTGGTCCTCTCCTACCCGAAGCCCAGGTCTTCCACACCAGAGCAATAGCCTCGGCACGGGCAAAAACAAGGCAAATGGTAAGAAATCTTTTTGCCGTTGTCGTACCTTTTGTTGTCATTGCCTGCGGCGTATGGATTGGTGTACTGGCAGTAATGAACGTCCGGGACAGACAGCAGGAAATCGGCATTATGCGTGCACTCGGATACGGCTCTGGAAGAATCACTATGCTATTTTTGGGCAAGGCATTTACAATCGGACTTGTCGGAGCACTTGTTGGTTTCCTTGTGGGAACAGGCCTGGCTTTGATATTCGGGCCGAGAATATTCGAGTTAATCCCTAAAACGATGATAAAACCCGATCTGTCTTTACTGCTCTATTGTCTCGTCTTTGCACCTGTATTTGCAGCCATTTCCAGTTTTATTCCGGCAATGATAGCCGTGACTTACGACCCGGCAGTTACGCTAAGGGAAGAATAGATATGATTTGCCTTGAAAATGTTGTAACAACTTATCGAACCCGAAGGGGCGACGTTAATGCCCTGAATGATATCAATCTTAGAATTGAAAAAGGCGAATTTGTAGTTATCTGCGGGCCAAGCGGCAGCGGAAAAACAACTTTGCTGATGACTATCGCGGCGATGCTGCACCCGACCAGTGGTATAGTCTCCGTAGAAGCAAACAGCCTCTATGCTATGAGTGTTCAGGCCAGAGCAAAATTCAGGGCTGAGAATATTGGTTTTATTTTTCAAATGTTCCACCTGGTACCCTATTTGAATATTCTAGAAAATGTCCTTCTTGCCGGTGGAACAGTCAACAATAGCAACAAGAATGCCAAGGCCCTTGAACTGATAGAAAAATTTGGTCTGGCTGGGAGACACTATCACAAACCTGCCGAACTCAGCGCCGGCGAGAAACAGCGCACCGCTATAGCAAGAGCATTGTTAAATAATCCCAAGATTATCCTGGCTGATGAGCCTACCGGTAACTTGGACTCCGACAATGCAACTTCGGTACTCGGATACCTATCTCAGTTTCATAAAGCCGGTGGTACAGTAATCTTGGCTACTCACGGCGTCGAGGCCGGGCGATTTTCCGACCGAATAATTAATTTGCATAATGGTAAAGTTGCGAATCCGGACAAACCGTGAATCCTATTCGTGGCGATAGACTTCCCAGCCCATGTAGTTATCTAAGGCCTCAGCGATACAATCGGCCTTTTCTATCAGGCTGACAGCAACGTGGTGTTCGAAACCCATTTTGCAGATATATTCCATAAGAAGCTGAAGGTTCGCAACTTTCATAACGCCGTAGCCGCCAAAGGTGTCCAGTTTATCATTTGTGAATTGACCTTCGCCCACATAAACGCAGATAGCACCAGCCGTATCGTCGGTAGTGGTCCTGCAGAAAGTTGTTTTGCCGGCGGCTATCCTGCCATCGACCGTGCCGTAAGCGTTTTCCTTGCCCATGGCCCCTGCAATAATCTCCTGGAAGTGCATCTTTAAAGTCTTGAATATTGACTTGGGAAGATTGCTGCAGTGGAAAACAACACATTTGTCAGGGTCGGAGCCGTAATTGTTGTTCCAGTCAAGAAGAGCACTTGGTGTACCACCAGCCAGCTGTAAAATGTACATGGCCAACACGCCGGTAATATCCACTTCACAGGCACTAGGCAGCAGGGACTCACTCATCATACTCATAAGCGTACAGGGCACTATGCCAAAGAATTCCTCAAGACCCGTCCAGCACTGAACGGCTGTGCCGTTAAGCTCCATATCATTGACCCATCGGTCTACCACGAGACCGAACTTGGCCATCTTTAACAGGCTGTCGGCGGGAATGGATTTGGTTGAAATGTATTTCTTGATGGCATCTAACTTTCGCTTGACCCCCCTATCGTTATCGGTAAGCAATGCTACCCTTCCAAGGATTTCAGATAAATCTATAGTCTCGATGGAAATACCCGAAAGTTCGAGGATTTTTTCACTAAAGCGGACTGTATTAAAAGCTGCGGGACGGGCACCAATAGCACCAAATCTGGGATTCTTCAGGCCGTTAACAACTCTGCAGATGGAGGAAAAATCGTCAAGGTCCTTTTTAAATTCGGCAGACTCAACTTTAACGGTATGCGACATGGTCAGCGTGTAGGGGATACCTGCCTGCCTGAGGTTATTGCAAACACTAATCTTGCCGCAAAAAGAATCACGTCTGTTCGAAGCGCTCATTTTACCCTGAGTATCCGGCTCAGAATGAATCAGGATTGGCACATTAAGGCCGGAACGTTTTATTGTCTCAGCCACCGCCTTTTCATCACCAAAGTTGGGCAGCGTTACAATTATGCCATCAATCCAGGCTGCATTTTTTGCAAAAAGTGCAGCGCATTTCTTTGCATCGGCAAATGTTTCAACGGTACCGTATTTTGTTTCCTGCATTGGCAAAGCAACTGAATTGAAGTTGTTCTTTTTGAGTACTTCAAGTATGCTTTTTCGCCCCTGCTTAGCCAAGATGTCGGGGAAAAATCCCCGATTTCCAACGATGACTCCAAACGTGTTTTTTTTCATTTTTGTCTCCTTTTTCGACGATGCCAAAAGTATCATTCCGCTTGTGGTTTCTGTTGACCGTAATAAGCATTCTTGCCGTGTTTGCGTAAATAGTGCTTATCCAGCAGGGCCTTGCTAATCGGGCCCTGACCGGGATTTATAGTGATAGTACCAAACGCCATCGTTGCGATGTGTTCCAGCACAACCGTGGCTTCGACAGCTTCAGCGGGGCTCTTACCCCAAGAGAATGGGCCGTGATTAGCCACTAAAATTGCAGGCATTTCCACTGGGTCTAAACCTGAAAATCGCCTGACAATAACTTTGCCCGTGTTCAGTTCGTAATCACTTTGTATTTCATCCGGTTTCATTACTTCGGTGACAGGCACGGAACCGTAGAAATAATCGGCGTGGGTAGTGCCAAAGCAGGGAATTTCCTTACAGCTCTGCGCCCACATAGTTGCAACAGGTGAGTGGGTGTGACATATACCGCCAATGGCTTCGAAATTTCTGTAAAGCTCCAGGTGTGTCGGCGTGTCTGACGAAGGATTGAGGTCCCCTTCGATAACGTTTCCATCCAAATCGAGTAATACTATTTTGTCTGCTGTTAGCTCATCGTATGCGAGACCACTGGGCTTGATAGCCACAATACCTGCCGAGCGGTCAATTCCACTAACATTGCCCCAACTGCAGATGACGAGCTGTTGTTTGTGCAATTCAATATTTGCATCACAGACGGCTTTTTTCAGTTCTTCATACATAATATCGCCATTAAGGCTTTACGCTGTCTTTGATATTCAGCAGGTCTTTCATAACATTGGCCAATTTGCCGGATGAAACCTGCAGGCCAAAGGCATCATGCAACTGCATATAAAGAGCATATAGTTTTTGGTAAGTCGTGTTGTTTTCGGGAATAGGTTTATAAGTGACGTCTTTTATACCGCACATAGCAGCCTGGGCGCCGGCGAAATCATCGTAACCGCCGGATTCTCTGCCAGCTACAACAGCACCGGCGATACATGCACCCAGCGCACAACTCTGGGCGGAACGGGATATCTTCATTTCCCTGCCGGTCACATCAGCGTAAATCTGCATCAATATAGGATTCTTTTCAGCGATACCGCCGCAATTTATCACTTCCGAAACCTTTACGCCATATTCCTCAAAGCGGTTAATAATGGTAAGGGCTCCAAAAGCGGTCGCCTCAATCAACGCCCGGTATATTTCTTCGGGCCTTGTGTGCAGCGTCTGGCCTATCAGCATTCCGGTCAGTCTTTGGTCTACCAGTACCGTACGGTTGCCATTGTTCCAATCGAGTGCTAATAAACCGGATTGGCCCGGTTTCAAGTTCGCCGCTTTTTCTGTAAGAGCTTCATGAGAGCCTGCCGATTCACCGCCCGGCTGTACGTAGTTGACAAACCAGTTGAAGATATCACCCACCGCAGACTGGCCTGCCTCCAAGCCAAAAAAACCCGGCAGTATAGAACCGTCAACTATACCGCATATCCCCGGTATATCGGCCAATTCATTGTCAGATTTAGCCACAAGCATATCACAGGTACTCGTGCCTATTATTTTGATCAGCTTACCCGGAGCAATACCGGAGCCAACAGCGCCTAAATGGGCATCAAAGGCCCCTACTGCTACCGGAATACCGGCAGGTAATCCAAGCTTATCCGCCCACTGCTCAACAAGTTTTCCTGCCGTTGTCTGAATGGTATAGGTTTTGTCGTAAAGCCGGTCGCGAAGCTCACCAAGTTTAGGATCGAGCTTAGACAGAAAATCTTTAGAAGGCAAGCCTCCCCATTGGTCATTAAAAATAGCTTTGTGGCCGGCAGCACACCTGCTTCGCTTGATAATATCCGGCTTTGTTGTGTCCGTCAAAACAGCCGGTATATAATCGCAGCATTCAATCCAACTATAGGCCGCATCAAAAACGTCAGGATCGGTTCTCAAACAATGAAGAACTTTGCTGAAAAACCATTCAGATGAATATGTCCCGCCGCACTTGGCAAGGTATTCGGGATGTTCCTTTTCGGCCAACTGGGTGATCTCAGCGGCTTCTGCGTGGCCGGTGTGGTCTTTCCACAGCCAGGCACAGGCGTTTGGATTACCTCTGAATTTAGCCAACATACTCAAGGGTGTGCCGTTCTTATCGACCGGAATTGGCGTCGAACCGGTAGTATCAATACCGATACCTATAACCTGGCTTACATCAAAATCCTTATTAGCATTCCCTGCTTCAGTAACAGCAGCCTTGATGACAGCTTGGGCGCCTCTGAGATAATCGGCCGGGTTCTGTCTTGCCAGATTGTGGTCGGCCGAATCAAGAATGATACCTGCTTCACCGGTTTCGTATTCATGGACTGCTGTCCCCAGCTCATTACCGTTAGCAACGTCAACGCACAAAGCCCTGACAGAATTAGTCCCGTAATCCAATCCAATCGTATAAGCCATCGTTTAAGATCCCATACAATATCACTATCATCACTGTCTCGAACACCTGTTCTAATAAAAACACTATCCCCTGAAGTACAGATATGCGGCAAGAATCACGGCCAGCACCGCAGCAGAGGCTGCTACTTCGCGCCAATCCCAACTGCCTCGTGACAGACGGCGGTGCTCCTCGTTAAGCGTGCCGTAAGTCAAACCGCTAATACGCTCGTAGGACGGCTCAGACGTCCTCCAGCTAACCACTATCATCACAAGAACACATACAATGAAGATGAAAAGGCTATAGTACTGGAAGTAAATGTTGCTCACTATCCAAAGAAATGTCCCCTCCTGATACTCAAATCCTTTAATCAGCTTGACAGGAGTATCGACAGCCAAACGAAAGACACCAAGCAGAAATCCGACAATCAGTGCGGCCAGGCATCCCTTACTGTTCATTCGTTTACTGAATATACCTAAAAAGAAGACCACAAAGATAGGCGGAGCCAGATATCCCTGCACAGCCTGCAAATAGTGGTAAAGCCCCCGTGCCCCCTGAATCACAGGTACCCAAAACAGACCAATAATCACCATAACAGTGGTAGCGATACGGCCCATCCAGACCAGTTTGTGCTGGGATGCCTCGGGCCTGAATTTCGAATATAAGTCCATAGTAAACAAGGCCGAGGATGCATTGAACACACTCGACAGTGAGCTCATCAGGGCGGCCAACAACCCGGCCACAACAAGACCTCTCACCCCCGGAGGAAGCACGTGTTTAACCAATAAGGGGAAAGCCGCCTGGCATTTTTCATTGTCAAGCGATCCCGCCGTATATAAAGCTTCCTTCAGTTCCATCATCTTACCGCTCTTGGCCAATGCGAAGCATATCATACCGGGAATAATAAATATGAACACAGGCAACAGCTTCAGAAAGGAGGCCCATATACTACCTCGTCGCGCCTCACGCTCGCTCGGCGCACCCAGGGCACGCTGAACGATATACTGGTCCGTGCACCAATACCACAGTCCAATGATTGGAGCGCAAAAAAGCATCCCAAGCCAGGGGTAATTGCCGTTGAAATACCACGCGATTTTTGTCTCGCTCATTACCGGCTTCCACGTGCCCTCCATTCCCGCGGGAATCAACGGCTTCCACAAATTAAACATATCTGATCCGGCAATCTCCCGTAATTGTTCCCAGCCGCCTATCGCTTTTAGACCGAATATAGTCACCAGCGCCGAGCCAAACACAAGTACAACGGTTTGAACCGTGTCCGTATAAACAACTGCCCTCAATCCGCCCAGAACGGTATAAATTCCCGTAAGGATAATCACAAGGAACGAACCAATCCAGAAACTGTCCATCACGACAAACCCTAAATCAAGCCGCAACTCCGGAAGAAGGGTGCGAAAAACAACTCCGCCGGCGAAGACACCGACAGCTATCTTCGTGAGCACGTACCCAACCAGCGAAATGACCGAGAGCACCCACCGGCTGGCCGGAGAAAAACGACGTTCGAGAAATTCCGGCATCGTGAATACTTTGCTTCTCGCGTAGAACGGAACGAACACCCACGCCAGAACCAGCAGGCACCAGGCATGCAGCTCATAATGAGCCATTGCCACTCCGTCGGTACAGCCGGACCCTGCAAGACCGACTAAGTGCTCGGAACCGATGTTCGATGCAAAAATAGATGCTCCGACAACCCACCATCCAAGATTTCTGCCGGCAAGAAAATAGTCATCTGCAGTGTCCTTACGCCTAAGGATAACCCACCAGGCAACAGCCAGAAGGATGCCAAAATACCCAACGATCGCGATCCAGTCAAATGATTCCAAACCCATTTGTCACCTTTCCTTGATTTAACCTAAAAACCGGAATACCAAACTTACAAAGAATATAAGAAAAATAGACAAATTTAGATCTCAATATGGAGACAAACGTATCTCCAGTTTCGACGATTTTAACGGCAAATCACCTCTATTCAAGTATGATTTACTGAAATTTATGTGTTTTTCGATGTTAAATCCCCGGCCGGTGAGACCTTTAAGGATTTTTTGTAAAGAAAAGTGCTGTGAAACAACAGGAATATATTACATGTTCGAAATCATTCGACCTTCCATAGCTTTTTTAGCAGTTGGTACATTTTCGGGTCGTGTTGTTGCAATTCAGAGCGAACAAAAGGATAAAAATCATTGGTGCCGAAAAAAGCTTCGGTGGCCTCGGCGAAATATTCCTGGTCGTTGTTCAATGCGTAAGCACGTCTCGGCCGCCCGTTGATATGCAGAACCGATTCGTACTGTTTGCTCTTTACAGCATCCTTGTAGGCTGAGTTGACTTCGGAATTGTCGTAATCCAGTACACAATGATGGTAAGAATGGGCCAGCTCGTGCAAGACCATCCAGGGTTGGCCCAGAGTCCATTTAAGGAAATTATTAGCGTTGGCTATCTCGACGCTGCGTTCTTTCTCAGGATTGAAGTCATTCTCAATGAGCCACTGCCTGTTCGGATGGTAGCACATGCACGGATGACGCGGGGCCTTGTACTCGGCCCAAATTGGGATGCGGCGAAGCTCTTTCAGAGGCTCAGCCGGCACGACTCGTGTGATCTGGTAAAGTTGGTGCCTCAACAGTTCCGATACATTTTCGGCAAGCTGAGCATGTTCGGATAACAGCTCGTTGTTCACAAGCACCTTCCAGCCTTCAATTTCCCGTGCCGTATAGTCGGACGTCGGTGTATATTTCGGCAAAACAGCTTGAACTTCGAGAATGCGTATTTCCCAGGGACCCAATTTTTCAGTTCGTTTCAGAATCCCTCGCTTAGCTATTTCTTCTATATGATTTCCTTCAGGCTGGATTTGGGTAATTGTATACCCAGCAGAAGCAGCGCCGATGCCATACCTGGCTGGGTCAATCCTGAACTCTATCGTATTGTCTCCTTCAAGATAGTTCGCCAGAAAGACGCCCAGCGTCCCATCTTCGGCCTTCCAGATAGAACCCTGTATGCTCGGAAGAGTTGCTGTCTTGGGATTATTTCCGTGGTCAGGCCAGGTTTCAGTTATGGTATTTACATCGTTTGTCGGTTCTATAAGCTCAACCAACTCTCCAAAAGTAAGAAATTTTTTGGCGGCGACGCGGCACTTTCCAATCTTCTTGAGGTAAGCAGCCTTTTTGGCATGTTCCGGTCTGAACAGTTGTAAATCCATCCATCCGTTCTGACTTCCCCAGAGGAAGGCCCGCCCCTGTGCCATAATCCAGGCGCGGTCGCCGTGCCCAAACCATGCGGGGCTGCCAAAATAAATGCTGTAGCCTGAATACACCGCGGTTATCATGGGGATGGAACGCTCATCCGGTTTTATCCAGATAAGGAAAGCGTCAACACCATCCATAAAGGGCTCTGCGGCACATTCAGTGGTTATAATCATATTTCTGCCGTCACTGTGAGCGACCTTCTGAACCTTCCTGAGCATCTTTCGATAACCATCGACCCACCACCCGCCGCCGCCGAGGGGATGGCCATGTGATTTGTCAAAACAAAGGACAGGACTTGCGGCAGCTATCTGGTCGATATAAACGGCATTTACACCGACATCCTTTGCCAATCGCTCGACAATCTGTGTAACTTTATCCTGCCAGAATTCCGTATAGCAGCACATCGGCGCCTGCTTCACATTATTACCATACGTTTCGACATAATGCTTTCCCATCCGGTCTTTGGCGCAATAAGGTAAATATTCACCAAAGTCATCGTTAGAAACATCAATAATTCTGCCGTTGATATAGGGCATAATTACAAGACCTTTTGACACGAGGTCGCGCACCTGGTCCGGAATACCGGGCTTTGTCGGGAAATAGTGCGGGTAATGAGTATCAAACGGAATCTTGTGCCAATTGTACCAGTGTGCCGCGGTGGGGACTTCGAAATACTTCTGTGCATCAATAAGAGGCTTGTTTTTTTCTTCCAGCGTCCCTTTTTCCGGGCCGATATAGTTGCCCACGAGCATCCACAATCCGATGTCCTTGAGTGCCTGCGGCATACTATCACGCTGCGAAACTTTCCCTTCGGATGTCCATGGAGCGGTAACGGCGAATTTACGGTAAGTCTTGGCACCCTGCATCCAGCCTCCACGATATACTCCCATCATCACAGGGAAGGGATCCTTGTGGTCGGAACCGGGAACCGCCATATTTTCAACATTTGTCTTTATATAGAACTCTTTGCCGGGCTCTATGGTAAAACTTTTATCCCATGCCCTCGGGTCGTGTGCGGCCATATAAACTGCATTCGTTCCTCCGCTTTGGGACGCTGTGCGCTTCATCGCGCACATAAACTGCATCGGCATCGACCAGCCATGGGGATATTTATATGACATTCTTTCGCTGCATTTTTTGTATAGCTTGCCAAAGTTACGTCTGGGCACGGCTATGTCGTATTCCCCGGATTTTAAATAGCCACTAAATTTCGGGAAATCAACTTCGTAAAGACCCCAGACATTAGAACCGTTGTCGACCGATACCCGCCACTCAGCTATGCCGGAATTTCGAGGCAGGTCGACCGTTACCCGTACGCTAATAACCTGTTTGTCTTTATCAAGGTCTATATTGGGCCATTCAAAAGTCGCCCGCTTCAGCCCATCAGGCAGTTCTTTAATCTCATAAGAACTGCAAGGCACCTGCGTACTCGACAGGATTCGTCTCTGATTACCCTCGTAAAAGACAAGCTCCCAGAGCGCGTGCTTTCCTTCAACTGCTTGAATATGATTGACCTCTGACGCCAGGTCCACCATAGCAGCAAGTCCCACATGTTCGGGTTCAAATTCGAAACTAACAATGTCGTTGGCCAATATGACCTTTGATGTCGGCTTTGCGGGCTGAGCAGAAAGGGCATCTGTTATGGACAATGCAAAAATGCTCAGCAAGCAAATTGTCAATATACGGATTTTTAATTTTGGAAGAATAATTTCCTGCTCCTTTCAGTTTTATTTGATAGACACTATATACCCATAACCTCTCAATCACATTATACTACAAAATCTGCTTGAATAATGCAAAGTTTATCCTTACAACCAAATCTGTATTTTACAGCCGGCTCTGTGTATAATAAACCCTCTTAGCTAAATTTAAATGATAGAATCAAATAAATAGAAAAATGGTATGAATTCGAAACAGCGTGTATTAGCGGCAATGAATCATAAAGAACCGGACCGTGTTCCGGTTATGTGCCAGCTTGCCCTCGGACATTACTTCTTAAACTGCCACTACAGCCCTTCGGAAATATGGTTCGACTCTGAAACCTTTGCCAAAGCCCTCGTTGATTTACAGCAACGATATGAATTTGACGGCATCCTGGTGAACCTGCCCGGCAGGCCGGCGGATTGGAAAAACAACCTCAAATCATCAAAGACAATTGATAAGAATGAATGCCTGTATTGGAAATCAGGATTTGAAACAATTATCCCGCCGGATGATAATCCACAGACATATCAGCAGGGACAGGTACCTCTCGAACGGGCGGACTATAAAACAGTCGACATCAATGACCCGGCTACATACAGGCTTGCCGGCTATGTCTGGAACACCTGGCATATACCGGAGCTTTGGGACATTGACCTGAACGCCGACCTTTCCGACCCGGCAGCTTATCCTGTGTGGTTTACAAATGCGCTTGAAAAAACCCGGCAGCTTGCACCGGACGTCTCGGTACATGTGGAAGTATTCTCACCTTTCACTCATTTTATGGAGCTGTTCGGTTATGAACAGGCCCTTATGGCCCTGCTCGATGAGCCTCAAAAGTGTCACGATGTACTCGCCTCTTTTACACAACAGGTATTTGCACAAGTTAAATTGTACGCCGGCTGTGGGCCTGATGCCATTCTCGTAAGTTCCGCATTCGCCGGTGCGGGCTTCATAAGCCGGCAAATGTATAAAGAATTCGTGGTCCTTTATGAAGACCAGATTTTTCAGGCAATACAAAGACATGGATCAAAATCGTACGTTCATACCTGTGGGGCAATCGGCGACCGCCTGGACCTTATGAGCGAAACCACTGTTGATGGAATTGACACATTGGACCCGCCGCCACTTGGCACAGTAGAGCTGCGCCAAGCGAAATCAAAGTACGGGAAGCGGTTCTTTTTTAAGGGCAATCTGGATGCGGTGAACGAAATGCTAAATGCAGATGAGCAAACTTTTGAACAGGCTGTAAAGGATAGGATTAAAATCGGCAAACCAGGCAGCGGTTATATTCTGTCTTCAGCCTGTAGCGTAGCGCCTCATGTCAAGCCTGAGAGGCTCAAAATACTCTCATCACTGGCGAAGAAATTTGGTCAATATAGTTAGTAAAGCCACCGCTGGGATAAAGAGTTATTCTACTATCACAGTCTCATCAAGCGGGATGCCAAGTCTCTTGAACCTTCCGGCACGGGATTTTTCATCTCCGACGTTAATCTCTCGAGCAATCTTCCCTACTTCCAGGGCGCGCTGCCTGGGAACGACAAGCACGCCATCGCCATCAGCAACAATTAAATCGCCGGGAAATACAAGGACGTCGGCGCAGTTAATAGGAAAGTTAAAGGATTCGGCAATGAGCCTTCCCGGTCGGACACCGCGGGTACTATACCCGTCTGTGCAATAGACAGCGATTTTTTTGACTTTGACAATCTCATCGGTATCCCGCGCGCCGCCGTTCGTAACCACTCCAATTACTCCTTTCTCCGCCCAGCCGAGACTGTTATTGGAGCCGATAAAACCACATTCCGGAATTCCGCCTGCATCAATAACTGCTACATCCCCCGGCTTCGCAACCGTCAGCCATGCATCAGGCGCCCTTCCATACTGCTCGGACTTGAATTTCCTGAATCCTTCAAGATTGGGGAACGAATTTTGACCGACTCTGACATCAGTAGGGACATGGCGGACTGTAATCGCAAATCCTACTATTCGATGAGAAAATTTCTCCACATCCCGCCATAATGGCCGAATGTTTTTGTTCATAAGGCCAATATCCTGCAGACCAACCAGGTCCATAGCATCAAGCACATCGGTGAGCCGCAAATCCTTATACAATTCAAGAATTTCACTCCGCGCCTGTTTACTATCGTCGAAACTTTTGTTCTTTAGTAACCTGACTCCTTGAGGTGTTATAATCTCCTTCGCCTTTTGCTGTTCCTGCGTATATGTAAAAGGAACACAGGACATTAAAATGAGCAAGAATAGTGCAATAAAACCGGTGCATTTTGGTTTGCATTTAATTAAATGATACATAGTGACCTCCTATAAATGTTGGACTCAATTTATGATGTACAAGTGCTGAAAAAGTTAACTGAAAGTTATCAAAAAACAAGGATATTCTTATATTTCGGGTCAAAAACTGCCGGAGCATATGCGAGACGTCTATTAAATTCCGGTTTGACTTAATTAAAATAGTAAGATAAAATATAAATATAGTAATATATAACAAGAAATCAAAGATTAAATATCGTATGTCAAACGTCATTAACAGCGCAATGGAGGATATCAACTTTATTAGTTTTCGGCAAGAACAAATGAAAATAAGGTTTGACAAGCTGGGATACTGGGCATTGTTTATCTCAATGTGGCTAATGATACAAGCAACGTCTTTGTCTGCTAAGGAAAAGACCCCGAATATAGAGGCTTTGCAGTCAATGGTAGAAGCCGACTGGGCTGCGCAGGAGCACAGAAAAAACCGAACACCGGATGCACCTGAAGCAATCCGCAATTCGTTGCAGAGCGCCGAAAAGCTTCTTGAGGATCTTCGAACAATGCCCGAAGCACCGGAGTTCAGCTTGGAGTCAACTGCCTTGGAACGCCTGAGAGCTCAAGCGGATACGATAGATTCGCTGGATAAGAATGCCCGACTCGTTCTGTATCGCGATATTCGTTCTGTCGCGCGGAGGCTGGCGCTGAAAAATCCGCTCATTGCCTCAAAGCCTATCGTGTTTATGAAGCGCCGCCGCTTTATCTGCCAGATGCTTCACGAATATCTTGGCTACTTCTATGACTATGGAGACATTGCCGGCGGCGGAGTGTACGTACTCGATGAACCGGGGTATTCCCTCAAGACCACAGACCTTATCAAAGGACGACTGCCTCACGGCAATTACACAACCTTAGCATTGTCCTATGATGCACAGATGATTTACTTTGCCTTTGCCGAGCGGGCCGCTAAAAAGCCGGATTATTACTCGCCCCAACGGCGGTGCTTCCACATCTACGCAATAGATACCGATGGGACAAATATGTGTCAACTTACTAATGGCCCGGATGACGATTTCGATCCATGTCCGCTGCCTGATGGCGGAATCGTTTTTATGTCCACGCGTCGAGGGGGTTTCGGGCGATGCCATAATCCTTGGGAACCTCTGCCCAGCTATACGCTGCATCGTATGGATACATCCGGTAAATCTGTAAGGACACTTTCATACCATGAAACAAATGAGTGGCACCCCTCTGTTCTGCTCGATGGGCGAATCGTGTATTCCCGCTGGGATTATGTCGACCGTTCCGCGGCGAACTTCCACGGACTTTGGGTCAGCAATCCGGACGGCAGCAATCCCTCTATTCTCTTCGGCAACTACACCCAGCGAATCAACGCATGCTTTCAGCCCCGAGCGATACCGGGCTCGAATCGAATCGTATTTGTCGCCGGCGCGCACCATGCGGACGTGGGCGGTTCATTGGTCGTTTTCGATCCCGCACGTGAAAAGCTGGACCCCGTCACCGGACAGGACCAATTCGATTCGATTGAGGTCCTTACGCCGGAGGTGTGTTTCCCCGAAGCTCCAGGCTGGCCCAAAAGCTATTTCCACAGCCCGTGGCCGCTCTCGGAAAACTACTTTTTGGTTTCTTTTAGCCTCGAGCCGCTTCCCGGTATGGGGCCGAGCGTCAATAAGGACACTCACACCGGAATTTATTACTTCGACCGCTTTGGCAATATGGAATTGCTTTATAAAGAAGACGGTATCTCCTGCATGTATCCTATCCCTCTTGCCCCTCGTTCGGTTCCACCTGCCGCTGCCTCCACACTCAATTCGGACCTCGGCGAAGAGGGCGAATTTGTGCTTACGGACGTGCAGAAGAGCCTGTTCCCGTTGCCTGCCTCCCGGCCAATCTGCGAGCTGCGAATCTTCCAGGTACTTCCCAAAACAAACACTCATATCGCCAATCAGCCACGGATTGGTTTTGCCAACGCTGAGAGTACCCGTATGATGCTCGGTACGGTTCCCGTTGAATCTGACGGCTCGGCATATTTCAGGGTACCGGCTCGCAAGCCCCTTTATTTTCAGGCGCTGGATGAGAAAGGCCGGGCCGTTCAAAGCATGCGAAGCGCCACCTACCTGCAACCCGGCGAACGTCGCAGTTGTATCGGCTGTCACGAGCCGCGAGGCACGGTGCCAACGAATAAACAAAACCTGCTGGCCCTGAAACGGCCACCGTCGAAGATTGAACCCGGTCCGGATGGAACCCGTCCTTTCAGTTATCCTCGCCTTATCCAGCCCGTTCTCGATAGGCATTGCGTTCGGTGCCACGATGGTACAACGGGAGACCAGAAGAGTCAGTTAGCTTTGACCGGCGAACCGACAGGGTCTTTTAGCAAATCGTACGAGAGCCTCAAACCATACATTAGATGGTATGAATGGGGCGGAAGCAGTATTACACAGATCGTTACCAGGCCGGGACGCATCGGGACCGACGAAAGCCCTCTGTTGAAGGTGTTGGAGGACTCAACGCACGCAAAGAATGTAAATCTTATGGAAGAGGAACAAGACAGACTCTATATCTGGCTCGACGGCAATGTCCCATTCTACGGCACCTATGATGAAAAGCAGCAACTCGCACAGAAAAACGGGCAGGCCATACCATTGCCTCAGATTCAATAAAACATCTTTGAAGGCTGACGTAAAAAGCTGTTTGCGAATTTCTCTGTATTAAGTAGAATGTCTTATCCGGGCGTAAATTTAATATGACATTTGGACAACAAAATTAATAGTGAATAAGTTAAAGGAGTAAAAATGAATCTCGATTTTTCTTATTACATGCCAACCAGA
>JAOUFU010000234.1 GCA_029858035.1 Phycisphaerae bacterium | reverse complement strand
TTTTGTTGCTATCGGTATTATGATAGCGTGGGTGTGTACGATTACTTTTGTGCCGGCGTATGTGATGATGATTGAAGAAAGCTCGCTGGCCAACTTCGGTTCGGCATCGGGCGGGCAGAAGAAAAAGACCTTGCTTTCGGGCGTGTTGAGGTTGGGCGGGCGTTTTACATACATCGCGGCGAAGCCGATTTTGATAGTAATCGTTCTTGTTGCAGTGGTTGCCGTATATGGCATAACCCGAATTGAGATAAATGATAATCCTGTGAAGTGGTTTTCCATGAGCCATCCAATAAGACGTGCCGATATCGAATTGAACAAGCATTTCGGCGGGACCTATATGGCTTATCTTGTACTTGAAAGTGGAGCCGAGAGTGTTGTCACTCATGATTATGTCGGTGTGTTGCGGGGCCTGCTTTTGAAGAAAGCGATGGAGCTGAAAGAGGAACTGGGGAGTGTTGGTGATGAGTTTGCCGAGATGGATAAAATGCTTTTGGCGAATGCATCGAAAGAAATCACGAGGGCCGAGTATATTGGCAAGCTTGCCGAATTTGCGGGTGAGAAGGAGGCGTCGGCCGATGCGAACGATGCGTATGTATGGTACGAGCTTGTCGACTTTTTCGAGCTGGAAGCCGAACGGATTAAGATTTTCAAGCAGCCCGAAGTGCTGCGCTACTTGTCGAGGCTTCAGGAGTACCTGAGAGGCACGGTGCTTGTGGGCAAGAGTAACTCGGTTGCGGATATCGTCAAGAAAGTCCATAAGGAACTGATGGACGGCAAAGAGGAAAGCTATATTATCCCGGACTCTTCGGCGGCAGTGGCCCAGTGCCTGATACAATTCGAGAGCAGTCATAACAATGATGATTTGTGGCATTTCATTACTTACGACTATATGAGCGCCAATGTCTGGCTGCAGCTGACCAGCGGTGACAACAAGGACATGGAAAAGGTCGTTGGGGCGGTGACGAAGTTTGTCAAGGACAATCCGCCGCCAACGAGTATCAAGCACAACTGGGCGGGACTTACATATATAAATACGGTGTGGCAGGACAAGATGGTTTGGGGGATGCTGCAGTCGTTTATGGGCAGCTTTATTATCGTCTTTATTATGATGGCGGTGCTGTTTCGCTCGGCCCTGTGGGGTATCGTGTGTATGATCCCTCTGCTGGTGACGATAACCGTAATCTACGGCATCATCGGGCTGGTGGGCAAAGACTACGATATGCCGGTCGCGGTGCTGAGCGCACTGACATTAGGTATGGCGGTTGACTTTGCAATACATTTTCTGGAGCGGGCGCGGACGAGCGTTGAGAAAACGGGGTCCTGGAAGGAAAGCTCGGTTGAGATGTTTGGAGAGCCGGCAAGGGCCATAAGCAGAAATGTCCTGGTTATTGCGATAGGCTTTTTACCGCTGCTGGCGGCGCCTTTGGTACCTTACAAGACGGTGGGGATATTTTTGTGTTCGATAATGGCATTTTCCGGAATAGTGACCCTGCTGGTGCTGCCGGCCATCATCCGGGTTGCCGAGAAGCGGCTGTTCAGGGCGGAGGTGCAGCCGGTCGGGCCGAGCTGCAACTGCATTTTCTGTGTGGTCATCTCGGCGGCAAGTGTGCTGCTGATCGCCTTGAACATGCATCAGTTCGCCATCGTAGGATGGAGTACGCTTGTCTGGGTGAGCGCGCTGGCCATACCGGTTTTGGCGCTGCTGTGCGGGGTATTGTCACGGCGTCGGGCGTGCAAGGCGGCGATATCGGAAAAACAACAAGCTTAACAAAAATAAATCTGTCGGGAGGCTCGTTATGAATGTTGAAAGATGGTTGCGATGTATAGCAGGATTTTTTGTGGTTGTAAGTGTTTTGTTGGCACGATATCATTCTCTTTACTGGTTGTTCTTTACCGCATTTGTCGGGTTGAACCTGTTTCAATCAGCGTTTACTAACTGGTGCCCGATGATGACCATACTCAAAAAAGTTGGTGTTAAAAGTCAGTGTCAGTCAGAGAAGCAAAACGGAGGTGCACAATGAAAGTGTTATGGCTAATATTGATGACCCTTTTAGCTGCGACGCTGCTCTTTGCCGGCGAGTCGAACGCTCCGAAGGCAGCGCAGCCGAGTGAGGCTAAAGAGAGCGAGGAGAAAGTTGCCGATGTGGCGACGATCGTTAACAAGGCCAATATCGTTGCGTATTACCAGGGCGAGGACGGCAAGGCGAAAGTCAATATGATAATTACCGACAAGAACGGCAACAAGCGGGAGCGGGAATTTATCATACTGAGAAAAGACGTTAAAGACGGCGGCGACCAGAAATATTTTGTATATTTTCAAAAGCCTGCGGACGTTCGCAAGATGGTCTATATGGTCCACAAGCACGCCGACCCGGGCAAGGACGACGACAGGTGGCTTTATCTTCCCGCCCTTGACCTTGTGAAACGAGTTGCAGCCGGCGACAAGCGAACAAGTTTTGTCGGCTCGGACTTTTTGTACGAGGACGTTTCCGGGCGGAGCCTGGAGGAGGACACGCACGAGCTGATCCAGACGACTGAGACTTTTTACGTGGTGAAGAACGTGCCGAAGAAGCCGGATACGGTGGAGTTCGGCTATTTTAATGTCTCGATTGACCGCAGGAATTTTGTGCCGATGAAGATGGAATTCTTCGACAAGGAAGGCAAGCTCTACCGCATCATCGAGTCCAAGAAGGTGGAGAAAATTCAGGACTTTTACACGGTCGTCAAGTCCGAGGTGCGGGACCTTAAAAAGGAGAGCAAGACGGAGATGGAATTCAGCGCAGTGCAGTATAATATCAAGCTAAGCGAAGACATCTTCGCGGAGCGATATCTTCGCAGGCCGCCGAAGGATGCGATTAGATAAAAACGACTGTTTTTGAAAACAGTTTGATCTGGTTGTTGATAAAAAGTTCAAAAACCCTGTTTTAAGAGGATCTATCGACAGGACAAGGTTCATCATTTATGAACGATGAAACAAGAAAAAACCTTATTGATATCCCGTTGCAAATCACCTGCCGATTTTAATTGGAGAAATAAAAGAAATATTGAGCACCTGACAAATAATTCAGAATCCGGAAAACCATGTAAACAATAGTTGTGTACAATAGATAATGGGTCCCCAAGCGCCTTTTATTGTGTTTGGGGTGCCCCAGGGAATATCATGAAATGATAAGTCAATCTCCCGATACCTCCTCTGAGGCAGAAAAGGTACAGATCGAATTGATTCGCGAATCAAGCGTTTCCAGGAGGATTTCGAAAGTACGGTCACTTTCACAAACTACCATGTATCTTTCACGAAGGGCTATTCAGCGTACGAAACCATTTCTGAGTAAACAAGAAGTGGATTTGGCTTTTGTTGCAAATCACTACGGAGAAAACCTTGCAGAAGGCCTTCGCATGTACCTGGAGCATGAGCAGCTATGAAGAAGCCTGACATAATCGCTGCATTGGATATGGTAATCGGGTGTTTTGAAAAACTTGGGATAGCATACTACATAGGTGGATCTGTGGCGAGTTCCGCCTATGGCATAGCCCGGGCGACGATTGATGTTGATTTAGTTGCCGATATCAAAGTACCCCAGGTTAATCTTTTGGTAAAAGCTCTTGAAACAGGCTACTACATCGATGCTGAGATGATCAGGGAAGCAATTCATAGAAGTACCTCATTCAATCTGATTCATCTTGAGACAATGATCAAAATCGATGTTTTCATTGTGAAGGATCAGCCGTATGATTCTGAGGTATTGGCCAGACGCTGTGCTGACACTTTGGATGAAGAAAGCTCTCGCACGTTCTATCTGTCTTCAGCGGAGGACATTATACTCAGCAAGCTGAGATGGTACCAGAAAGGCGGCGAGGTATCAGAACAGCAGTTCAAAGATGTCCTGGGTGTCTTGAAAGTTCAGGCCGACAAGCTGGATTTGGAATATCTTAAATACTGGGCATCAATGCTGAATCTGTCTGATTTGTTGAAACGTTCATTCAATGATTCCGGCATGACAGAAAGTGCATAACAGGCAAAAGAAAAGAAATTGAATACCGTGTTATAGCTGTAAACGAAGCCAAGGGAGGCGATTAGATGATATGGTCTAAAGGGATTCCGGTTGTCGTTGTTTTTTTTGCGGCGGCCCTTTCTGTGCCCGGTATGGCGCAGGACCCCAATCAGAGGACAATCGGTTCGCTGCTAAGTGAGATGCCGATCGAGGTACATGGCTTTTACGAGATACGAACAGGATACCGCATCAGGAAAGATCCCTATGAGAAAGATATGTCGGTCATGGAGAGCCGGCTCCAGGTTGATTTGGCCTCGTACCAGGACTGGGGTGACGTGAGGGTGAGAGGCGATGTTTTCGGGGACATGGTTGAAGAGCAGGCGGACTTCGACCTTCGTGAGGCCAGTTTCTTTACACGGCCCCTGAAGTTTATGGATTTGAAGGTTGGGCGCCAGATTCTGACGTGGGGGACGGGAGACCTTGTCTTTATTAACGATATGTTTCCAAAGGACTGGCAGTCGTTTTTCATCGGCAGGGACACCGAATATTTGAAGGCGCCATCGGACGCGGCGAAGGTGAGCCTGTTCGGCGACTGGGCCAATCTTGATATTGTGTATACGCCTCAATTCGACCCGGACCGGTTTATAAGCGGCGAACGTATTTCATACTGGAACCCGGCGCTGGGCAGGACGGCGGGGCAGGACGCTATCGTCCATACGGACAGGCCTGACCGCTGGTTTCGGGATTCGGAGTTTGCAGCACGGCTTTACAAGAATATCAGTAATTATGAGGTTGCTGTTTACGGCTATAGGGGTTATTGGAAGAGTCCCGGCGGACAGGCAGGAACGCAGGCGATTTTTCCCGACTTGAATGTTTACGGCGCGAGTATTCGCGGCAGCGTGAGCAAGGGGATAGGCAATCTGGAGTTCGGGTATTACGAATCTGCTGACGACCAGAGCGGCAACAATGCAAATAGCAATAATTCCGAGCTTCGGTTTTTAGCGGGCTATACGCAGGAGGTGGGCAGGGATTTTACGGCAGGGCTTCAATATTATATTGAATATATGATGGACTACGATGAGTATCTTGACAGTCTGCCGGCCGGGCCTGCCCGTGACGAGGACAGACACTTAGTTACATTGCGTCTGACAAAGCTGCTTATGAACCAGAATCTGCGGTGTTCATTATTTACCTATTATTCGCCGAGCGACAAGGACGTTTATATGCGGCCGAACGTAAATTACAAGGCGAGTGATAACGTGGCCCTTGAGGTCGGGGCAAATATATTTTTCGGTGACTATCCCAATACCTTCTTCGGCCAGTTCGAAAACAATTCCAATATTTATGGAGCGGTGCGTTACAGCTTCTGACATTGGCTGATATTAAAGACAGTCGCTACGCAGCTTGTTTGGGTTCCTTCTGTTCAACTGGCGTTGCGCTGAGCGACACAAGAACGGGTACCCAGATGGAAAGGATGTTAATTACAGCGAATCCAATAGGCAACAACAAGACGAGAAAGAACGTGACAACTAATTGGCCCAATGAGGATATCATATTCAGCGCCACAAACAGAAGAAAAGCGGAAGGAATCAGTGCACAATCGACAATCGTCACGATAAATCGCAGTATCATCTTAAGTGCCGTACCAATAAGCGGGCCGGGAAGCCAGATGGCAAGGAGGTGAATCGCAGCAAATCCAATAGGCCACACCCAGAAGGCTGCACCCGAACGAGGTTCTACAACACATCCTACAAGACACGTCCCCGCGATCAGAATTAGTAGACAATTAGAGATCGTAGCTATGATTCGCAGTATTATACTGGAGGCTGTCGCGATAGTTCGCAGTTTCATTTCACTCTCTCGTCGAAACTAATAATATACACTGCGCTTTCCGTTGATTTTATGTTGCTGTTATGCTGATATCAACGGGAAATTTTTATTCACCTGGAATTGGTGCGATTCATCGCACCATATCTGACTCACCGGCCCGGTTAGCTCGGCACGTTCAGCTCGAACGTCAGGAGGAAGAGTGCTATGACCAGAGTCCCAATAAGCAATAGAGCCAGATTCAAACATGCGACAACAATCGTCATTCGGGTCGGTCGCACTGACGCCCTGCGTGCGGCGCGCAATTCGAGAATCCCCAGGACGGACCCAATCACTAAAAGGATGAGTATGAACGGCACAGAGAGCAAGGCAAGAAAGGCAAGCTGGTCATGAAGGCGGCCACTAATAATGTCGTGCCCACCGGAAAGAATAATGGGGCCGATTATATCCAACAGCACAATGACTGCTGCAATTATGAACAGGGTGAGGCTTGCTTTTGTGCGTCTGCCGGGGGGTTGGGAATGCAATTGTTGTCCTGGTTTATCAGACATTGCTTCACCTACTTTCTCGAATTGGCATTATTTGCTTACATTATGCTATCCACTGCGCTACCTTTGACACAAGACTCCAGTGATTTTATGGTGCGGTTATTCTGTTATTAACAGGAAATTTGGCTGGGTGTGCAATTGTCTTGGGCAGATAAGTTTTGTTGCACGCGCTATTGGCCTACGATAAGAAACTGTCACCGGTTTCTTTTTTATGTTCGGCAAAAATTTCGCGATGTTCGTCAAGAACCTTTTTGTAATCGGGATTGCCTACGAGGTTGTCCATCTCTCCGGGATCGTTTTTCATATCAATCAACATCTCAGGCTGTTTGCCCTGATTGAAGATATAATATTTATAATCCCGGGTCCGTATCATTCTTCCCTCGAGGTTGATAGATTTGCCGTCCTCGCGAATGTCCTGAACAAAACGAGTTGAACACGCGATATATTTTCGTTTTTTCCTGGGCCTGTTGCCTTCTGCGATGTTCCTCAGACTCATTCCTTTACATTTTTCCGGGACGCTGGCGCCGGCGTAATCACAGATGGTGGGCATGATATCGAGGCCGTTATTGACCAGAAAGTCACTGGTGCCAGATTTAGTAGTGCCTTTCTGACTGATGATTAAAGGTATCCTGGCGGTCTCGTCATAGAACATATTCTTCTGCGCCCAACGATGCGCGCCGATACCATCGCCATGGTCGGAGGTGAAGATTATCACCGTATTATTTATGAGCCTTAGTTTTTTAAGAGCTGTGAGGATTTTGCCCACTTCTTTATCTGCAAGCTCAACCATTCGGTAATAGGCCCAGCGATACTTTCGCCAGTCATCTGCATCCCACTTTTCCAGCGGGGCGAAAGTCCTTATGTTCTTTTTTTTAT
>JAOUFU010000233.1 GCA_029858035.1 Phycisphaerae bacterium | reverse complement strand
GGCACAACCGTAAAAGCACAGCGCACCCCCGTAAAGCCTGCCGTCTTGGAGAAGCTGCGAAACTCTATCGCCACTTCTTTCGCCCCGTCAATTTCATAGATTGAATGAGGGATATCAGGATCGGTTATGAAAGCCTCATAGGCCGCGTCAAAAAGGATTACTGCTTGTCTCTTGTGCGCGAAATCCACCCACTTGCCCAGAATTTCTTTCGTCGCCACCGCTCCCGTGGGATTGTTCGGAAAGCAGAGGTAAATGATATCGACGTGGGCTTTCGGCAATTCGGGGATAAAGTCATTTTTAGCCGTGCAGGGCATATAAACTATTTTTTTAAACTGCCCCTTTGTGTTGGCCTCACCGGTCCTGCCAGCCATTACGTTGCTGTCAACATAAACCGGATAGGATGGATCGGTTATGGCAGCGACATTATCCATGCCGAATATATCCAGGATATTTCCCGTATCGCACTTGGCGCCGTCGCTGACGAAGACCTCGCTACGGTCCAAACTAACACCTCGGCTCTTATAGTCATTTTCGATTATCGCATCGATTAGAAAACCATAGCCCTGCTCCGGCCCATAACCGCGAAAAGTGGCTTTTTTAGACATCTCATCGACCGCCTTGTTCATTGCCTTGATTATGGCCGGCGGCAGTGGCTGTGTAACATCGCCGATACCTAAGCTGATTATTTTTGCCCCGGGATTCTTCTCCTGGTAGGCCCGCACTCGCCGGCTCACCTCCGGAAAAAGATAACCCGCACGCAGCTTCAGAAAATGCTCGTTTATTGTCGCCATCGTTCGTTCCTCATAGTTAAGGATTCACGGTTCGCTTAATGCATCGCAAACCAAAGCCGCAATTTTATTCGCTGCTTTGGTCCGCGTCAAGAACATAAGTACGCGAGAGTTTGGTAGGATGTACAACGCACACCAAAAACTGCTTAATTAAGACAAAACACGAATTAGTCGGCAAGATAAAATCGACTCAAATGATTTGTCATCAGCACTATTTGTATTTACTTACCAAATCTTCCCAGGCGCCAATGTAGTCTAAATATAATACTGTGCAAATGACAATAAACAGAACTACAAACCAGAGAAATAGACAAAAGAAACCTAATTTATTGCATATTTTCCAAAATTTATTCAGAACGGGATCGTTAATCGATGCCAAAGTTCTTACAGCTTGGTATCTTGTCGCTAACGACGACGAAAATATCGACTGTTTCCATGCTTTAAAATTATGTCTTGCATAACGCCATTGAGCAAAGAGGAAACCTATTAAACTAAGCAACATTATCGTCAATAGTGTGATCGCAAAGGTGCACAAACCAAAATACACAATAAATGGGTACTTCTTAACACCTAAAGGAAGCAAGAAACTCAAAAAAACACTGATCCCCAAAATCCCAATTACAATCAATATAAGCTTGCTACCGCTTGGAAGTCTCTGCCTGTTAATTAAAAGGTCAAGAGTTGATAAAGACATTGTCGCAGCAGTATCTTTCATGTGAATAAATATCAAGATAAATAGTGATACAAAAAAAATGGCAAAAGCAAGAAAAGATTGTAGAAATAAGAATCCAATAAAACCGAGTAAAAGAAACAATACAACTAAAGCTCTTATTAAATTACGCCACATAATTAAATACCAAAAAATATTCTACCTCTTCAACGCGAATCCAGGATGTCTCTCGTTGGCTCGACTGTTAATAACAAACTTACACTCCAGAAAATAAATTTTCAAGTAAAATATAAGATAATAGGCATTATCCCCGGTTTGGCAGGGTGTGCACTGCACACTAAATAACTAATGAAAGAGTCTTGTCCGAAGGGCGGCAAATCTTTTCACTTTTTTCGGCCGCCGGTTTGCGTTATACTGGTTCCGTGAATAGAATCTTCGGCCGATTATAGGCTATTTGAGGAATGGAGGTTTTGGCTGTGAAAAAACAATGGTTCATAGCATGTTTCTGTTTAAGCGTTGTCATCGCGGTATTAACGAGCGGGGTACATGCAGCTGACAAGAAGAAGAATAAAACCGCCCCGAAGCCCGAATTCGAGATAAGAAATATCGAAGGCTGGACGGTCTATATCAACAAAAAAGACCTTGTGGAGCATAAAGAGCAGATGGACGAAGCCCTCGACCACCTGCTGAACCAGCTTTATCAGGTTGTCCGCGTATTGCCTCAGCCCGCACTAACAAAGACTCAGGAGCTTGTACCCATCTGGATCGAATTCGACACACTGGGCACGGCGTACCACCCCGAGCGTAAATGGCTGACCGACCGCGGTCACCAGCCGCCTGAGGGACTGGGCTCGGTAGCGGGATTTTGTAAAGTCAAGAGCTTCTGCAAAAACGCGCTTCATCAGCCCTGGGTAGTCCTCCACGAGCTCACCCATGGCTACGACTATCAGTTTCTGGGCAGAGGCAGGCGCTATAGCAACAAGGTAATCGATACCGCTTACAAGCGGGCCGTGCGAAGCGGCACCTACGATTCCGTTCTTTGCCGTTATTCGCCAAGCACCAAACACTACGCGATGAACAACAAGATGGAATACTTCGCGGAGAACACGGAGGCATACTTCGGCACGAATGATTTTTATCCGTTCGTCCGTGCCGAGCTGCGTGAGCACGACCCGCATGTGTGTCGGTTGCTTGAGAATATGTGGGGTGTGGACGTCGAAGAAGAAGCAAAGAAAATCGATTCACTGGTGCAATACATGGAACTGCGTTCGCATGGCGCGGTTTTCGGCGACAGTAATAGCCGGCCGGCACCGGCAAACGGCGAAGGTGCGTACATCCCGACTTCCGGATACAAGCGACGCCGAATCGAGGGCTGGAACGTTTACGTTAGTCCCCAGTTGGATAAGTGGATGGCGATGTCGATGGAATCCTTGAAGCTCCTCCGCCACAAGCTGCACATGGTCAAACGTTATGTCCCCGAAAAGGCCCTGGAGCCATTACAAAAAGTACCCATCTGGATCGAGCTTGAAAATCCGAACGTCCCGTATATGACTTATCACTGTTGCAAAGAAACACTCAAATCCCAACACCGGAACCCTGATAAACTCGGGGCCGTCGAGATTGGCAGCGTCAAAAACTTCATGCAATGGTCCTTTCTCCAGCAGTTCATGGTACTGAACCAGCTTGCGCGGGCGTATCACGATAAGGTGCTGGGTTACGACAACGCAGAGATTAAGACCGCCCACCAGCAGGCCGTCAATAGCGAAAAGTACGACCTCGTCCTGAGATTCGACGGCCAATATGTTCGCCACCCCGCGCTCACCGATGAAAAAGAATACTTTGCGGAAATGACCGAAGCATACTACGGCGTCAACGACCACTATCCGTTCCTACAATTTGAGTTGAAGCAATATGACCCAAACGCCTGTGACCTGATGGCAAAACTATGGCAGGGCAAAGCTAAATAGAAAGTGGTGTTAACATAGCAGCGATTTCGCTGAAAGAATGACGAACAACAAATCACGACCAACATCGTTTAACTTTTTTCTTTCTTTACCTTGATTTTTGTGTATACTGCTTATGTAAAAATAAAATGTATTTTTGAAGTGAAGGCTTTGTAAAGCAAAAATCAATATGGGTCACCTTTTTAGAGGAGGTAAGCTCAAATGGGAAATCACGGCTCAAAACCAAAGTGTTATATTCTGTCCTTAGTGTTAGTTTCATTTTTTGCGGTGCGGTGTGTGGCCGATACCACCTTTTATGTCTCGCCACAAGGCGACGATAGTTGGTCGGGACGCTTGGAGCGGCCGAACAGCCAAAAAACCGACGGCCCCAGGGCATCGCTTTCCGGCGCCCGCGATGCGATTCGACAGCTAAAATCCAAAGGCCCCCTAACGGCACCTGTGGATGTTATCATCTTGCCGGGGACATACACACTCACCGGGCCGTTCACTTTGACGCCGCAGGACAGCGGCACAAAAAAATGCCCCATCACTTACAAGGCCGCTCAAGGCAGCCGGCCGGTCTTCACAGGCGGCCGCGTAATTAAAGGCTTCACACGCGGCGAGAAAGGAATCTGGAAAACTCGTATACCGGAAGTTGCCGCCGGCAAGTGGTATTTCGAGCAGCTTTTTGTAAACGGCAACCGTGCTGTCCGAGCCCGAACGCCGAATAAGTTCTACCATTATTTTGGCCCAACGACCGAGATTCCCATCGAAGGCAAAAAAGGTCAATTCCGACGGACCACACAGGTCCGAAGCGATGTACTCAAACAACTACAAGACCTCGACCAGCGGGAGCTTGGCGATGTTGCGCTTACGGCCTATCATAAGTGGTGCATCACCCGCCGCTACTTAACGGCAATCGATACCTCGGCCAACGTGATAGTCACAATCGGTGAGCAGCTCAAAAGCTATTCAGGCTGGCCTAACAATACACGCTTCCACCTTGAAAATTTCAAGACTGCCCTGGATATGCGGGGCGAGTGGTTCCTTGCACGCGATGGCACTCTTTATTATATACCCCTGGCCGACGAAGATATGAGCAAGGCAGATGTCGTCGCGCCGGTGATTGAAAAGCTCGTTATCTTCGAGGGTAAACCCGAGGAAGGAAAATTTGTTGAGCATATTCAATTAAAAGACCTCGTTTTCCACCACAATCAATCCCTGCTGCCGCGCACAGGATATTATCCGTTTCAGGCCGCGTTCGTCACCGAAGCCGCCATTATGGCAGACGGCGCACGAAATATTCTGATTGCGGATTGCGAAGTCGGCCACGTCGCCACCTACGGCGTCTGGTTCCGCCAGGGCTGCCGGGATTGCAAGCTCCAAAAAAGCTATATCCACGACCTCGGCGCAGGCGGCGTGAGAATCGGCGAAGGCGGAATCCGCAGCGACCAGCCCTCCCGCACCAGTCATATTACCGTCGATAATAACATCATCCGCACCGGCGGACGCATCTATACCTCCGCCGTCGGCGTCTGGATTGGACAAAGCGGCGACAACAACTTGACACACAACGACATCGGAGACTTCTTCTATACTGGCATCTCTGTCGGCTGGCGATGGGGCTATGGTGAAAGCCTGGGCAAACGCAATACCATCAGCTTCAATCACGTCCATCACATCGGCTGGGGCGTGCTCAGTGACATGGGCGGTATTTACACCCTCGGCCCCTCACAGGGCACAGTAATCAGTAACAACATCTTTCACGATATCTATTCCTACGACTACGGCGGTTGGGGACTATATACCGACGAGGGCAGCACAGGCATCCTTATGGAGAATAATCTGGTTTACAACACAAAGACCGGAGGATTCCATCAGCACTATGGCAAAGAAAACATCGTTCGCAACAACATCCTCGCCTTTAGCAAGCTCTACCAGGTCCAGGCATCACGGGTCGAGGACCATCTGTCGTTTACTTTCGAAAATAACATCGTACATTACAACGAGGGCGTCCTCCTCTCTGGTCCCTGGAACAAAGTCAAGGTTAAGATGAACAACAATTGTTACTTTGACGCGAGCGGCAGGGAAGTCAATCTGGCAGGCAAATCGCATACTGACTGGAGCAAAGAGACCGAGCATGATACAAATTCTATTACCGAGGACCTGAAGTTTGAAGATCCAAATAATTACGACTTCCGTCTAAAACCAGACTCGCCAGCCCTTAAAATCGGCTTCAAGCCGTTCGACTACAGCAAGGCCGGTGTTTACGGGGACAGTGCATGGGTCGATAAGGCAAAAGAAGTAACGTATCCGCCGCTGGAGATTGCGCCCGACCCCCCGCCCGTCTCCATCAGGGACAACTTTGAAAATACCGTAGTCGGCTCCAGGCCGGCCACCGCAGAGTGCAACGTCGAAAACAAGGGGGATTCAATAACAGTAACCGACGAAACGGCGGCAGGCGGCAGACACAGCTTAAAGATTGTCGATGCACCGGGGCTTCAGTATGCCTACAATCCCCATTACGTTTACAAGCCCAACCATGGCACCGGGACAACAAGATGTTCGTTCGATATGCGCATCGAGGAAGGTGTGCAGATAAATCACGAGTGGCGCGACTGGAGAAGCTCTCCTTATCGCGTTGGCCCCCGCTTCTGGGTCAACGGAAAAAAATTGCAAATTACCGGCGAGACCCTGATGGACCTTCCCATAGGAAAATGGATACATTTCGATATTACCGCTGCGCTCGCAAATAAGGACGAAGGCACCTGGGACCTCGCCGTGACTGTCCCCGGCCAAAGCAACAGACGATTCAAAGGACTAAAGAACGGCAGTACAAAGTTCGACAAGCTGACATGGATCGGCTTCACAAGCAATGCTACAAACAAAACCGTTTTTTACCTCGATAACCTCGAGATAACCAACAAAACGTGAGGTACCAAATGCAGGTAATCAAAAAGCCGTCGCAAAAGGTTGCTTATTTACTTATAAAGATTGCTCCTGCCGTGTTCGCAGTCACAGGCCTGTGCCTTGGTACATGCTTTTCAGCCGTCTCCAATCCTAAAACACCGGGCGTAATCCCGCAACCTGTTTCAGCTCAATATACCGAAAGCTTCTTCACTATCACCCCCGCGACACCCATCATCGCGCAGGACAAAGCGGCAACCGAGGCCCAAAAACTTATTGATACACTGGCCCCTGCGATGGGATTTCGATTGAAACTCGTCACCCGCTCAGAATCCCGGAACCAGGTCATCAGATTTGAACTAAGCGACAAATTACCTCAAATCGGCAACGAAGGTTACACGCTCGACGTCACTGAAAAAAGTATTGTAATTCGCGCTAACCAGCCAGCCGGCCTTTTTTACGCTATTCAAACCCTCCGACAGCTTTTGCCCGTCTCAGTTTTCAGCAAAACCAAAGTCGATGGCGTCACTTGGAAAGTGCCGTGCGTTAAGATAACCGATTATCCCCGCTTCAAATGGCGGGGCCTGCTTGTAGACCCGGCACGTCACTTTATCCCGAAAGATGCTCTGCTGCGATTTATCGACGCAATGTCACTCCACAAGCTGAATTCCCTTCAGATTCACCTGACGGACGACCATGGCTGGCGTATCGAAATCAGCAAATATCCAAAACTGACGAAGATTGGCGCGCTTATGGATTTCACGACTATGCGCAGTGCCGGCACGCGTGAGGGAGCCGGCGGCCAACATCCGGGCGGATTTTACACTCAGGACGATATTCGCCTCCTCGTCCGTTATGCTGCCCAGCGTTACATAAACATCGTGCCCGAAATCGAGATGCCGGCCCACACCGGGGCTGCAATTGTGTCCTACCCTAAC
>JAOUFU010000232.1 GCA_029858035.1 Phycisphaerae bacterium | reverse complement strand
GCTTCTCAGTGGCCCTACAACGGTTGGATGTTTGGGATGTTTACGCATTACTGATGCGTATTTTTGACCGGGACGGGAATCTATCGTTATCTCACCATTGGCTGATTGTATAAAAAGATTGTCACTGCACAATATCGGTGCCCCGAACAAAACAATTCGTGCCTGGCCGCTCCGCGAAACATAAATCGTCTTGTGTCCGGTTTGGGTGATTTGCTCAAGATAGAAGCTGCGTGCAATAGGCCTTCGTGTTACGGCAATATCATCTAATTCGCGAAGTTGCTCGTAAGCCGCAAATCGGATATTAAAATCTTCATCACGAAGTAATAGTCGAGATATCGCGGCCGCATCATTGCGGTTCGCCCCTGTGGCGATTGCCTCCAGCGCCTCAGCACGGTAGCTCGAATCCTTGTCCATTGCTATCTTTTTTAGGGTTTCAAGCCCTCCGTCACTGCCCAGATTAAGCATACATCTGCCTGCTCGCAGACGAACCTCCTCATGCCCCGAATTCAGCAGGACCCCCAGCTTGCCAAGACTCTCATTGCCTATCGCCTCAATGGCAATCTCGCTTTCATCCATGTCCTCTGCAACAGCAAGCTTTCCAACAAAGGTCTTTATCCTCTCTTTGACGATTTCCTCTGTCTCGGAAAGATACATTAACTTGACCATCGAGATGAAACGATGTTTCTGTTTTCCATATTTTGCCGGCACATTCAATACAATCTGCCTGGCCGTTTCTGCCTTGGCCGTATTAGGACCGAAACGACCGTTCAAGCGATTACGAATAATGTTTGTAATTGTAAAATCAGGCTTCCTCAATACCAAACCAAACGGGTACTCACCAATCACTGTCCCACCGCCCAGCACATAACCGGCTTTCTTATCTATTTCGTCTCTGTTGAGTGTATCTATGAAGACGTCACCTCCGGCAGTTGCCAAAACTCGAGTAACCATACCGAATCTTCCTAATAGCTTAAGCTCGGTACTGTGCAGCCAGCCGCCTTCAAGTGAAGTCGTTTGCGTGCCCGGCAGGGCGGTTACCTTCACATCGAAGGAGCGGCCTTCCATAACAGATGTCGACATTGTCCCATGAACACGTACTATGGCCGTATCGCGACTGTTGATAAAACCGTCAATGTTCGTTTTGTAGTCTGTTATTTGCTTAAGGATATATTGTTTAAGATATTCTCGAATACGGGGCGGGCATTCACTTGATCCTGTTCCCCGTAATCCTCCTACTATCCCGTACCCTTCAACCGCTATAAATTCCGTCGATACTACATCGCCAAGTGAACCTATTGTAGTCCCAAGCCTTCTCAGTTCTTTTGAACCCGACTTCAGCTCTCCACAACTGCCTGCTAAACTACAAACCACCAATACCGCTGTCACAAAAACCGTTTTTATGCCTCGCGCAACCATAGGAATAAGTACTCCAAAAAATGACCGTTTATTATCTACTATTCGTGCCAAATAGCCGCTAACTTCAATAATAAACCGTAAAAAGCCGTGAGTCAATCGTTTACTCGCCGATTATCTGGCAGATAATCGTCCTCGTCCTCGCTCTCGTATCGAAATCAACTAAGATGATTTGCTGCCACGTCCCTAATGTCAATCGTCCGTCAACCACGGGAACGCTCAGAGAGGGCCCCAATAGCGTAGCCCTAACGTGGGCGTGACCGTTATCGTCATGCCACGTTTCCTCATGCTCATAACGCCCGTTGGCAGGTGCGATTTTCTCGAACAACGCAGCTATATCGTAATTAACCAGCCCCGGCTCATATTCCGTTGTAGTAATACCCGCCGTCGACCCGACATTAAAAACGGTAACCGTCGCCTCACTTACTCCAGATTTGGCCACAACCTCACTGACCTGCTCGGTTATATTAACGACATCGCAGTTACCTTTTGTCCGTACTTCTATCGTCTCTGTTTTGACCATAAGTTTATAATAAGAAAAAAACCTGCATTATGCAAGAGATGATATCTCGTTTCTCTGCCCCCCCGGAAAGAACAACACGCTCAGTTTTCAAAACAATGCTCCGCCTTTATGCACCCGACCATAGCTTTTACAGGTAAACTTCTCGGCCTTATTCCCAAATGAAGTGATTGTAACCTCTCCGGTCAGCACATAATCCGGGCTCAGCCAACCCCTCACGTAAATATCACCGGCTATTCTTTCGACTCTCCCTTTTTTCGTATCAGTTTCTAAAATTAAAAAATCACCTTTCGCCATCAGGTAAAGCATCGAAGGATCTTCTTCCCCGCTTTCACTGCGGTGGATTTTAGCTGGATATACTCTGCCGCCAAAACCTCCATTCATTATCTGGAAGCTCCGGGTCCGTCCCTTATGGTAAAATCCGTTCCAGCTCCCCGCCACGCCGCCGTCAGGGCCGACAAACAAGACCATTTCACCCCGTGGCTCCTTGCTGTCCTTATCACTCAAATTCGTGTCGAATTTAAGCCCCTCTGATATATCCGGCTGCTTGGCTGAAAGTTCCCGGGCAGGCTTCTCGCTCTTCTCACGAACACGCCATTCTTTCCACGCTTCAGGGTAGTCATAAATATCCGGGTCTTGAACCGCGGATTTAAGATACCACTTCAAGAAAATAACAATACACACTAAGCAGGCAATTAGCAAAAGTGCCAAAAGTGACGAATCGCCTCGATTCCTTCGCACCCCGGAACGTAAATGGATAGCTCGCATAAGTCTTTCTCCTTTAAAAAATTCCACTCCCAATCACATACTCACACGCACACAACCACGAAAGACTATATACTAAATACTAACGCCTGATTTTATTTCTGTTTCTCTTCGATATGTGCCTTTATGATTAGTAATCTTTCCTTGGGTGTCCCTTTTGGGGTGCCCGCCGCTTCAAGCTTTTTCATAACATCCTGGCCCGATACTATTTCTCCGAAGATAGTATGCTTGCCGTCAAGCCAAGGCGTCGCCTTAAACGTCAGAAAGAACTGGCTCCCGTCCGTACCGGGCCCCGCGTTGGCCATACTAAGAAGGTAAGGCCGGTCATGTTTCACATTAGGTTTAAATTCGCCGTCATAGTTATAACCCGGCCCGCCGCCGCCCGTGCCAAGCGGGCATCCTCCCTGTGCCATAAATCCCGGAATAACACGGTGAAAAATCAAACCGTCATAAAATCCTTTTTTCGTCAAAAATATCGTACTTGTCACATGCATCGGAGCAACGTCCGGCATAAGTTTGACACGGATTAGTCCTTTACTTGTTTCAAGAATCCAGAAGTAGTCCTTATCGGAATCGAATGTCGTCAATGCCGGCTTTTGAAGTTTTAATTTCCATTCACTTTCTTTGTCTATTTTCTTCGTCGCTTCCTTAAGTCGTTGTTCTTGTGCTTTTGACTGGAGTTTTTGCTGTAAAGCCATCATAAGACTCTTCTGTTCGGGGATGCTTATCAACGAGGGTTTACCGGTCAGAGTATCTTCGATGCCTTTAATTAACAGTTTCACATTAACTTCCATATCCTGAGACTTCATGTTAGTGGCCACCTGCACCCCAATAATATAGCTGATTTTATCAACATCATTCTTAAAAATGCTCTCTGCCGTTTCACTTGTCGGCTTCGCCCCTGTAGTCAACACATCCTTCTTTTCCCCGCTGGCGCCGAAAACAACTCCACTAACGCAAACTATTGTTATCATCAACACAACCAGAATGTAACTATTTCTTGTCTTCATAAAATTCTTCCTTAATTGAGTTTAACTGCTTATATTCGGCCAAAAAACAATTTCCACCACACTTCCTCTGCATTATAACATCTAAAGTCCGTTCACACAAACATAATCACCGGCGTATCTTCTTTGCCGTCTTTTTGTGGCGTGTGCACCGCACACTAATTCTGTCAACCGCCAACTGGCCCCTGGCAACCGGCAGCTTTTCATCTATTGAAATAAGCCATCGTATGCCGATATATAAATAATCAGGTTTTACAGATATCTGTTATTTTTGTGGAGTCTGAAAAGATGCTGAAAAAAATTCTTCTCGCGGTTATTTTAATCTTCGCAGCCTTTTATTTTGCTGGTTGCCAGACCGTTCAGGGCGTAGGTCGCGACATTACGTGGACCGGCAAAGCCGGCGCTGAGGTTATAGACAACATAATATACCCGCCCAATAAAAACCAGCAGCCTCAGATCGCTTACGACAATTACTAATATTTTGCTCGTGCAGATCCGCGTGATCTTTGCTCTGTCACTAAAGGCCTGTCCGCTTGTCACAGTGAAACCTGTCCTCGAACCGATCGGGGAACGGGAATTACTTTTATTTCCCTTTCTTATTTTTACTCTTTTGTATTTCTTCTTTCTTTTTTGCGATTTCTTCTTTCAATTTATTGTACTTGTCCCACGTTACCAGCCAAACAAGGGCAATCGAGTCAATGGCATCCGCAAAAACGTGCGGGCTTAATTCATTCAGCTTGTCGAGATAAGGTTTTTCTTTAAGGATTTCCAGCTTATTATATTCTGACTTCGACATTGAAAGAGGTATAAACTCAGTGGACATAACGTAGGAGACAAGGCAGACCGCCTTCAAATAATCATATATCTTTACGTTTCCTGTCCCGGGGAGTTTTTTGTCCGTCGGGTTCCACTTTCGCTGCTCCAATATCTTCAGTGCTTTGTTAAGGAACGAGTCCTCGAATGAATCCTTCTTCTTCTCTTTAACCTCGGGAACCCCCTTTACATCGTAATCGAAAACCTCCCTGTCATTGTCGTAAACATAATATTTTAATATCTCCTTGTCCCAGTGCTTTTCCATGTCCGGGTGTATGCTGGAAGGATCGTAGAAATCCCTCGCGTCGCTGTGAGGCGGAACATGTGCATCAGCGATGTAGTGGCTGAGCATCAGAAAATAAAGCGTGATCTGGTCGTCGTTGAACATTATATCCGAGCCTTTCGGCTCCTTTTTTTGAATCAGTATCATGTCCCTTATCGAATGGGAGAGGGCCTCACAACGGTCGGGAAGAGTATATTTATATTGATTGTAAACCTTCTTATTTAATCTTGCTTTGTCTTTAATCAAAGATTGACAGCTTAAATGGCTCGGTGTCCTGTCCTTGATATTGATTGCCTTTGACTTCTCAGATTCGCTTTCCGGAAACTTCAGCTTGTAAGTATGGGCGCCTGCTAAATTATCCGAGATTACGCTGTCCGGAAACCACGCACCCTGAACAAACGCGTCCTTGTGTTTATCAAAAAAATCCATAAACTTATCGACTTGCTTCTTGTAATAATCGTTGAATCCTGACTTCAGAAAATTCAACCTGTACAAAGCCATCAATCCAACCCATGCATGTCCTATCTTTTTCATTTTCTGTCTCCTTTCGCAAATATTCCCTTTTTACATTTTCACTTCTTCCGGCACCTTACAATTCAAAATTCACAACTCATAATTCCTTTCTTCGCAACTCGCAAATAATATGTCATCCTTAGCCCGGCCTTCGGCCCTGAGAACAGTCGAATGATTGGGATTTTGGTTTTACCGTAAACCGTCTAACTTTAACCCATGAGAAGTAAATGCCCAATGTATTTGCCTGCCCCCTTGTTTAGAGCGCCTTATACCCTAAGGGGATTTAATTTCAACCGGGCTGTTAAACCATTCAATATATAGCCGTTTCTGTGGCGGCAAATGTTGATAGTCAAATTAGTTTCCGGTTGCCGGTCGCCAGTTTCCAGTGGTTCATAGTTCCTATCTCTTATCTCTTTTCCTCATTATCCCCGTTATTTTGCTCAAAGACAACAAAAAAACACCGATTATCCCGGCCCGAAATGGCGAGATACACTTGCTCCGGCATCGGCGGGGCCTGCGGCGCAGCCGGGAGATACGAAAGCAATCCGCGATAACTTTTGAATCATTTTGATAGTTTTTTGCCAAAAAGCAGCCAAATCTGTGCAGTTTGCGGAAAAAAAAGTGAAATATTTTTTATTTTTTTTGAATTATCTTATTGACTATAACGTATAAAAAGGTAAAATAGTGAATTAGTGGTCAAGTGGAGGGTGTACAATGATACTTGACCTCTGCTTCTTTGGACATACAAACGCTCTTTGACAAGTTAACAGTTAAGCCAGAATTAGTAGCGAAAGTGCGACTCACGTGATAGATAATCTCTATCGCAGTGGGCCTTAAAAATTTAGTTTTTTTTAGTCTAGCGCTTTTATACAAAAGAGTGCTCGATTGAACCTTTTTTAGAAGATGTCCGCCTTCTTGTTCTCGAAAGAGTGCGGGGCGGCGGATACAACGAATAAAACTGAAGGGTTTGATCCTGGCTCAGAACGAACGCTGGCGGCGTGGTTAAGACATGCAAGTCGAACGGACTATTCAATTGAGTAATCGAGAGAATAGTTAGTGGCGTAAGGGTGAGTAATGGATAGGTAACGTACCCTGTGCTCCGGAATAGCGTCAGTTCGCCTTCGGGCGGACATCCGAAAGGGGCGGTAATACCGGATAATATCATTTGTCGACAGGCAGATGATCAAAGATTTATCGGCATAGGAGCGGCCTTTCTCTTATCAGCTTGTTGGTGAGGTAATGGCTCACCAAGGCGATGACGGGTAGCGGGACTGAGAGGTTGTTCCGCCACATCGGGACTGAGACACTGCCCGGACCTCCACGGAGGGCTGCAGTAACGAATCTTGCGCAATGGGCGAAAGCCTGACGCAGCGACGCCGCGTGTGGGAGGAAGTCTCTCGGGATGTAAACCACTGTCAGGGGGAAGAAAGTCCGGTTCGCCGGATTGATCCAACCCAGAGGAAGTCACGGCTAACTTCGTGCCAGCAGCCGCGGTAAGACGAAGGTGACAAGCGTTGTTCGGTATCACTGGGCTTAAAGCGTGTGTAGGCGGAAAGGTAAGCGTTTTGTGAAAGCCCCCGGCTTAACCGGGGAATAGCTTGACGAACTGCCTTTCTTGAGGCAAGTAGGGGTGCACGGAACTCTTGGTGGAGCGGTGAAATGCGTAGATATCAAGAGGAACGCCGGTGGAGAAATCGGTGCACTGGGCTTGTCCTGACGCTGAGACACGAAAGCGTGGGGAGCGAACGGGATTAGATACCCCGGTAGTCCACGCCGTAAACGATGTCTACTAGGTTGTGGAGGTTCTGACACTTGCACGGCCGAAGCAAAAGTGATAAGTAGACCGCCTGGGGAGTACGGCCGCAAGGCTAAAACTCAAAGGAATTGACGGGGGCTCACACAAGCGGTGGAGCATGTGGATTAATTCGAAGCAACG
>JAOUFU010000231.1 GCA_029858035.1 Phycisphaerae bacterium | reverse complement strand
GTTGAAGTTGATATTTTCAAAATACCTTCCCTCGGCAACAATAATGATATCGCCATCATTGGAATAGTCGATGGCGGCCTGGATATTATTGAAATCGGCCGGGCCATCGTCGTCGACGTAGATAATTTGTCCTGCGAAGGTAGGGATTGACGTTAGCAAGACGAATGCCACTATAAGCGGCGTGATTATGCGATTTGTTCCCGCACTCATTTTGTTCTCCTTGAAAAAGGTATTTACTAAGTATGAATGTACCAAATTTCGGTGTCGGAGGCAAGAAAAATCGGACCAAAGTTGATAGGATTTCCGCGTTTTTAGCCCAAAAGAAGTAAGAAGGGGGAATTAGAGTATTTTAGCAGGAGAAAAGTTGAGCAGTAGAGCAGGGCAGGCAAAAAAGGGGCCAAAAAAAGCGTTTTTTTTGGCCCGGTCGGCAGGGGGCCTGCCGGTTCGTCGAGGGCTTCCTGCCCACCATTCATCAAACCGGCAGGGAAGGTCATAGAAATTTACCTGTCATATCCTTTTGAAAATGTATTCGTGTAAATTTATAGAAAGCAAAAGTCTTAAAGCATCATATTATATTGGCATATCAGCCTAAAAATCATTCTTCTTCGGCAGCATTTCCTGATTCTTCCGGCCCGGCAGAAGGTTCTATTCGTTCTGATACAGGTCCAGCAGTTTCTTCATCCGGCATGTCGGCAATTTCCTTCAGTCTCTTGGTTAGGTCAATTCCGGTAGCAGCTTTCATTTGTTCTATAAACTTAACAAGAGCTCCGGGGGCGGCAGTCATAAGTCTGTTCACTGCGCTATCACCATTTCCGGCACCGCTGTCGATAGCAACAACATTATCAAACTTGACCTGGCCGATAGATTGAGCGCCTGCATCAGCGACTGCTTTAATAGCCTCTAAAGCAAGATTAAGCTGTGCCGCTTTTCCATAGGCATTCCATGCTTCCGCTTTCTTTCTCAGGCCTTCGGCCTCGGCTTCAAGCTGTAATTGAGTTCCCTTAGCTCTTGCTTCAGCCACTCTCAAAATGGCCTGAGATTCGCCTTCGGCTTTAAGGATAGCAGCCTGTTTATCGGCATTAGCAGGAACTACTACCACGGCCCTATATTTCTGCTCTTCCGCCTTTGCTCTCGCCGCCTCAACTCTTTCTCTTGCCTTTTGCTCTTCTTCATGTACTTTTTGCTCTTCAACGACAACACCCTGCCTTGCTCTTGCTTCAGCAAACGGTCCCTGTTGTTCAGCCTTCTTGGTGGCTGCAAGAGTTTCACCAATATAGAGCTGTTTTGCAACATCCCTGGTTTTTTCCGCCTCTGCAATCTGTTTTTCCTGGTCAGCCCTTACAACCTCCCCTTCTCTTCGGGCAGTTTCAGACTTTTGCATCGCGTCCCTGTCCGCCTCCGCCTGTCCAATTGCGGCATCCCTCTTGACTTCGGCAGTCCTCTTTATACCAAGGGCCTCGAGATATCCTCTCTCATCACGAATATCCTGAATGTTGATGATGTCAATTATGACACCAATCTTGGCCAATTCCTCACCAGCCTGCTCAAGAACTTTATTTACAAACATATCCCTCTTCTGGTAAAGCTCCTCGACAGTCAGAACACCAATAATATCACGGAGCTGGCCTTCCAGGGTTTCCTTGATAATCTGTTGAATCTGTATGGCCTCTGTTCCGAGAAACCTTTCAACCGCCCTGTCAAGCATTCCTTCTTCGCCGGAAATCTTCACATTTGCAACCGCATCAATAGTGACAGGGACGCCTTCTTTTGAATATGCCTTCTCAACCCTCACGTCAGCAAGATTCATCGTCTTAAGAGAGATCCTGTTGATTTTTTCCAGGACCGGGATCTTAAGCTTGGCGCCTCCAACAACAGCCCTCCATCCTTTGACAACAACCGCTCCATCCCTGGTTTGTACCTTATTTTTTCTTCCTGTAAAAATCAATGCTTCATTCGGCTCCGCTTTTTTGTAGTTGTTCACGAAAATCAAGACAACAGAAATCGAAGCAACCACTCCAACAGCAATAACAATAATCAACCCTACACTTTCCATAATAATTCTCCTCAATTGTTAAGTTAATATTTACTAATACAGTAACTACACCTATCAGTTTAACGTCAAAGTCCACGAGACTTTTTTATGACTAAACGCTTCCTTTCTTTACTCCACAACCGCTGTTTTTCCGGCAACGGACTTTATTTTAACAAACTGGCCCCTCTTATATTCTTTTTTAGGATCGTCGGCTCTTGCATTAAAGTAAGTACTCTGCCCGGTCTCTTTGTTGGTTGCCTCTATCTCTCCAGTGCCTCCATTTTTGGGTATAGGAACCACTACTCTGCCCTGTTTGCCTACAAACGAGATTAATTTGATCTGGCTTGTCGATTGTTGTTTGTAGAGCAGTCTAAGCAGTTGATAACCAAGAAACCATGCAATAGAGCCACCAATAAAACCAATTAAAATGTGGTGTAAAGGCCATTTAAAATATACAGACACATACCCTCCAACACCAAAACCAACCAAAAAGAACAGTATCAGCCTTAAACTTAATCTGCCCGGCCCTCCGAACTCCCCCGCTTCTATGTCAACATCCACATCCGCATCAATATCAAAGTCCGTATCCACATCCACATCAGTATCTGCGCCAAAGACGGCCATGAACAGTAATAACAATCCGGGAACAACAGTCATCAGCCCATAAATTAATAATGTTGTGGTCATAACAATTCTCCTTAGGTTTTCACTTTTTCCCGATTCCGAATCGGCCGGCCGGGATTCAAGTGCCTACGTTTACTTTCTTTCTACCTTAATATACACATCATCAGATCGATTTATTCAAAGCTGTTTATAGTTTTTTGGGCCAATAATTCAAAAAACGCGAAGAATTTCAAAATATTTTGCCAATCTTTCTAAAAACATGTTCCATCTGAACCCGTATAGTACAAAAATACAAACATCCCGCCCAAATTGCTATCATCTTTTCCATAGAAATTTGTCTCTTAATAACAACCAATATTCAAGCCGCCAGAATACCACAACCACAGGAAACAGTCGAGAAGAATAGAGAAGTGGTTTGGAGTATACTCCTTACTTACCTGCCCCTACCAGAATTTCCACCATGTTTTCTTCTTTTCGACCTTTTTCTTCTGATACGGGAAAAAGTTGAAGAAGGAGATGAGGGAATGTATACTGGGGGTGTAAGATGTAAACAAAACCATATAGATATAGAAAATCAAGTGGCATTTGAAAATAGGAGATAAACAATGAATAGCAGCAATTTGACCTCAAGACGTAATTTTATAAAATCATTTACAGCAACTGCTGTTGGGGGAACAGCACTTCTTCTTTCCGGCTGTAACAGTGTTTCTTCCAGTCACCGAAAGAAATCCATAATCCAAAAAGAAAGCATAATCCTGTTTCAGGGGGATTCCATTACTGATGCCGGAAGGGACAGAAGCAGAGAAAAAAGTGCCAACGATCCAAATGGATTAGGAAGGGGTTATGTCTATTCAATTGCCACTCAGCTTCTGGCTGACAGGGCAGGTGATGGATTACAAATCTACAATCGCGGCATAAGCGGAAATAAAGTATTCCAGCTGGCTGATCGGTGGGATAAAGATTGCCTGGATCTAAAACCTGATATTTTAAGTATTTTGATTGGTGTTAATGACATATGGCATTCACTGAATGGAAATTACGATGGAACTGTAGAGAAATATGAAAAAGACTACAGGGCATTGTTAAACCGAACACGTAAAGCATTAGCCAAGGTGCAATTAGTTATCTGTGAACCATTTGTGCTTCGTTGTGGTGCTGTGAACGACAAATGGTTTCCAGAATTCGATAAGTATCGTGCTGTTTCCAAGAAAATGTCAAAAGAGTTTAATGCTCTATTCGTTCCGTTCCAATCAATGTTCGATAATGCCGTGAAACAGGCCCCTCCATCTCATTGGGCCGGAGATGGAGTTCATCCCAGTATGGCCGGGGCATATTTGATGGGGCAGGAATGGTTAGAGATTGTGGGGATTAGGAGAAGTTGAAGGGGGTAATATGGATATGGAGATTAAGGAAAAGTTTATAAGACTCTGGGAGAAATACTTTAATAGGCCAGAGCTTCCTATTACTTTTTATTACACTGATGAGGTAAGAGGAATTGAAGTCGTAGAGCCTGCTGTTGGACACAGGTGCATTTTTGCTGATTTATCTAAAGTAATAACAGGAAAATCTCTTTGCTTTAATGCTGAGTCAATAGGTTGTTTTGGTGGTAGAAGATACCTGGGCTTTGGTTTAGAAATTATGCCGAACTTTGAATACTTTCTTTCCTGTGGCATCCCTGGGAAGCTTGAGGGTGAGCGTTATAAGAAAACACCGGAATTGGTGAAAGAGATAATGAAAAAGGTTCCAACCTTCGATGCCCCTGGCAAATATATTGTTTTCAAAAGATGGGATATGCTCCAAGAGGCAGATGAACCTGATGTTGTAATATTTTTTGCTCCTTCTGATGTGCTGTCCGGCCTTTTCACTCTTGCGAACTTTGATGAACCGGACTTGAACGGGGTAATTTCTCCATTCTCTGCCGGCTGTGGTTCTATTGTTCAATATCCCTATGTTGAAAAAGAATCTGAGCATCCCAGGGGAATTCTGGGGATGTTTGATGTTTCTGCCCGCCCCTTTGTTTCCGGGGATATCCTGAGTTTTTCAGTGCCTATGAAAAAATTTGCAGTCATGATTGAAAATATCGAGGAGAGTTTTCTCACTACTCAGTCCTGGAGCAAAGTCCAGAAGAGAATTAGGTAGTAGCTCTACTCACTGTCAAAATATAGCCATAGATACCCTCTGGGCGGGCAAGGAATTTCGAATGATGAAGTGACAAACACTGGGTACCTACACCCGCCAACAGGCAGGGGCAAGCTACTACATGCAGGGATTCGGGGTGCTTAAATGGGTGGGATTAGGGGTGAGTGAATTTTGATTAGCTTAGAAGTCCTGTTTAATCAATAACATAGCCGTATGTTTGTACTGCATCGTTTTTAATGTAATCCATAATAACCGGGAAATGCCTGTCCGGTCGGATCTTTGATCCATTTCCGTTCGGAAATACAATTTTCAGGATTTTAGATTTCTCCCACTCTCGTGGCAGAATTTCATACTTCATCGAAAAACCATATTTGGCAAGTATATCTGTAGTGGGAACAGGTATAGGCTCCGGCTCTGCACCATCGCAAATGCCGGGAACAAGAACCGGAGTAACATGGCCGTCATCTAAACCAATATCAACATTCTTTTTTATTATATCGACAAGAAAGTACCCTTTGTACCACTTATCTCTCATTTTTTCAGATGCATACATTGCAATACTTTTTGGCTGGACATCGAGCTCTCTTAGTTTCCTGTCAATAGCTAATGTTAAGGCAGTATCATAATCATGATTTTTGTTTTTAAGTGCCTCAACTGCAAGTTCAGTTCCAATAAGATTTGAATACATGTCCTCCCATGAAAAGGCAGAGTTGAACTCCGGCTCAAATCCTACGAAGTGAACGCCGAACCATGTGAGTATTTCATGCCATAGTGTAGCGTTAAATGCCACATAGGGGCCGATTTCAAATGCTATCTCCTGTGCAATCCTGTTTTTTTCATTCCTGGATAAGTTGTCCCAGTTTTCCGGATAACCAAAACTAATCTCGTGGGTTGAAATCTCCAATGCCAAGTTAAAAGAAAATCCTTTGCCTTTTTTCATTAAAGTTTTATGGATTTTGCTTACAGCATATGCCGTATAATCAGCATTCCATCTCAGGTGAGTAATGTCCAAATGCCCGGCCTTACAAGTATAGACAATGCCATTTTCCTCAAAAGGATTGAAGCCATACGAATGTTTACCCAGATTATTCGGATTCGAAAATCTTGGGCCTGGTGGCGGAGTAGGTAAGGTTCCCATTCTCGGTCTTGGAGCACCTAAGTCACATCCGTTAGCACAAACCAGCAGACCTAATCCAGCTACACCAAATAGCATTCTCTTTATGAAAGATTTGAGCATTTCTATAGTCAATCGATTTAGTTTTTAGGGTTTTCTTCTAACCAAAACGGCAATCACACTTACAAGTCAATCGCCACTCGCATCTATCAACTTAAAAATGAACGGATAAACATAGGTAATTCCATTTCCCCCTTGCCTGACTCCACTATATGAAAATCAATGAATTAAGTCAATCAAAAACTTTGGTTTGAGCTGCTTAAGTTACAATATTGCCCTTCTGATTATATTTAAGATGTCACGACCGGAACAATCATTATAATATCCCCACCATTCTTCCCAAAGGCAATAGAATCTCGTATTTGTCACGGTTTACCCAGGAAAAATCCTGGTTTGAATATCCAGCGTAATCTTCTGTCCAAAAAGAACATAAGACCGATAAGAACGTATTTTGTCATTGTCCACTGATGATTTACGGCCGAATTTGGGCTAAAAAAGCGGTCATTTTCCATTTTAATCATTTATTGTTGCAAAAAAGGCTTGCAAATATGGTAAGAGGCCATTACAATGCTGAGCTTGTATTTATGGAGTTTTATAAAGTTTATCGAAGCGTGAGCTTTGTTTTTTCACAAATTTGAAGCGTATATCAATTGGAATGTGAGATAGAGAGGACAAGGAAAGGTTTTGCATAAAAAATGTTGGCTAAGCAGGAAAAAGAGAAGATTATCAGCGATTTTGAGACTCATGCCGGCGACACGGGCTCGCCGGAGGTGCAGATTGCAATATTGACGAGAAGAATTAACGATCTTACCGAGCATCTCAAGATTCATCGTAAAGACCACGCATCGAGACGCGGCTTGCTGCAAATGGTCGGGACCAGAACAGCATTGCTTAAGTATATAAGCAAAAAAGACGTTAGTCGTTATCAGGAAGTTATATCCCGACTCGGCTTGCGCAAGTAAAAGGTAAACCGCGACAAATCCGGATAGTAGACTAAAATTAAGCTTTGCGCAATTAGCGAGCTTTGAAGCAGAAGGCAAGAAAGTAGTAGAAGGTAGGAAAGTAAAGGTAAAGGTATATGTTTGATGTATGTAGGGTAGAAAGAGAAATCGGGGGCAGAAATTTATCAATCGAAACCGGCAAAATCGCAAAACAGGCAGACGGAGCAGTTGTAGTACAATACGGCGAGACGGTCGTGCTTGTAGCCGTGGTGACGGCAGCGGCCAGAAGTGAGGAAATCGATTTTTTCCCGCTGAGCGTTGACTATCGGGAGAAGCAAAGCGCGGCG
>JAOUFU010000230.1 GCA_029858035.1 Phycisphaerae bacterium | reverse complement strand
GGCGGCGGCGGTGGGGGAGGTCCCGGAGGACCTGGAGGCGGCGGCGGAGGTGGTGGAATCGGCCCAGGCCCTGGCATAGAGTTTGACTTTAGCCGTATAAACACGGGGACGACGGCAGGATTGCGGTCGGGAATGGTTACCACTGTGATAGAGACCGTGGCTGGAGTGTTGGCGTACATAGTCTTGGGGGCAAGTGCGACAACACTAACAGTGTCCTGGCAATTGGCCGTGCTCGCGGACAGGAGCATCACCAGGGCTGCAAAAACGAACATCGCGATAATTTTTGCTCTCTTTTTCATTTTTTCGCCCTTTCAAAAATTATGATAAATATATTATGACCTACAGGCGACGCACCTGTGGCTGGTTCGTATGAATTGGGTCTTTTTATGTATTGATAGAAATGAACCAACTCCCAAATTCCGCATCTTTTGCACATCGTTTCTCCTTCTAACGCCCTGCGCAATATGCGCAGCACGCTAAATAAGATAGAAACTACATTTGGAAGGCAGGAGTTGGTATGAAAGAGACAAATATTTTATGATGACAACAAATATACATTATGACAGTTTTTAACCTGCCTTCAATTTTTGCTTTATTAATTAATATTACCATAAAAGTCAGGGGATTGTGCGTAAAAATTTAAAAATTTTTAAATATTCTACAGAAACGACGAATGAAGGGCGGATATATGCGCTTAAAACGCTGTTTTGGGCTTTATTTTAACATGCCAAATTATCCTGTCAGGAGGCGCTGGTTGGATTTGGACAGTGAAGACAGGCCGGCAGCAAGCCCGGAATGATGCGAAGCTTTCCCAATATCATTATTATACGACTCGGCAATCTGTTTGCAACCAGCAGCAATCTAATCATAATATAGTTTCTTCGTTAGTACTGTTTATATTAAACGCACAAATAATCTCAAGGTTAAATATTCCACGGCCTGATCGAATTGCGTATGCACCTATAAGGAGCGTCCATCTCGGATGGGTCTTAATTGCCGTGATGAATTGGTTGGGTATTGATTTATTGTTATTTACTATTTATTATTTAGCTTCAACGGTTTATGTTGTTTTTAATGGAAATCTAATGCCGATTTTTATCACTGAAAGATACAGTCTGAAATCGTGTTTAAGGTAAGCGGATGAATGGAGTGCAAAGAGAGTCGACATCAGCGGCTGTGGCGGAAAAGCCACTTCGGCTGGCCCTGATTGTATCAGAACATACAGTCCTGGAGTATTCGATTTACCTGGAGCATCTGTTGGTTGGACTGGCGGATGCATCGATTCCCGTGTCTTTGGTTTGTCCGCCGAGCTGCGATATGGATTCTGTTATCTCCGGGGTTGTTGAAGTTATCAGGCATCCGGTTTTTGACTTGCCGTTAATAGGGCGTATAAATAGAAAGGAACTTGTTGAACAGCTAAGCAGATTGAAGCCTGATATTATACACTGTATGTGTGAAAGCAAGGCGGGACTTACGAAACAACTGGCTTATCAAATGGATCTGCCTTACGTGCTAACGGTTAATTCGCTGCAGAAGCGATGGAAGAGCTTCGTGTATCAGAGGCAAATACATCCACTTTCTATTTCGTCGAACCATTGTGCCAAGATTATTGTACCGACTAAAAGTATCGCAGCTAATGTTGCGGGAGTTTTCCCCATGTTTGCCGAACGAATCGGGCAGATAAATATCGGCACTTTTGTAGGAGAAAAGAGCGGATGTTTTTGCGAACCTTCCCGGCTGCCGAGTATAGTTATAGCTCATCCTTTTAATAATGTGGATGAGTTTGAGAATCTATTCGGCGCGGTGAGACATTTGGCAATTGAAGGTTATGAGTTTATGTCGGTGTTGATAGGGAGCGGGCGGGCCGAGAGGCAGATCCGTAGATTGTTGGCTGCACTTGGACTTTTGCAAACTGTTACTATTGTTCCGAGGTTGAAGCCCTGGCGTTTAGTTGTTGGCGCCGGCGATATCTTTATTCAGCCTGCACCCAATACCTCCTTTGATCCTTTACTACTTGAGGCAATGAGTGTCGGGGTGGCGGTTGCAGCATGTAAGGGAGGTGTGGATGATTTGATTATTGAGGGGCAGACAGCCGTAACTTTTGATCCTGATGATGAGCTTAGCATCTATAACAGCTTGCAGCGGTTGTTCGGCAGACGCGAATTGGCACGTAAAATTGCCAGAGGAGCCCAGGAGTATTTGAGAAAACATCACACGGTCAGCAATATGATTTCTTCCACGTTGCGGAGCTATCGCGAAGCTGTGCAGTGGTACAAGGGTTAGGGGGAAATTGGCCGTTTTTTGGCTTTTAGCGGCTTTTTTAGCCTCAAAAGAAGATATTCAAAGAGTTCAAATCACGAAAATCTCACCAGATTGAAAAAAATCAAAAAAAATTATAAATTTTTGTTGACAATGGATTACAAATGTAATACTTTATATAAAATTACACATTTTTCTTAGGAGAATTGCTTATGAAGAAGCTGCCGAGGATATCCGAATCGGAATGGCTGGTAATGCGGGTATTGTGGTCTAAGAGTGCGCTGACAGCCAATGAGGTTGTTAAAGAACTAACGGGCCAAACGAAATGGAAGCCGAAGACGATTAAGACTTTGATTACCCGGCTTTTGCAGAAGGGGGCTTTGCGGTTCAAAAAGGACGGAAAGAAGTACAGGTATTATCCTGCCGTTATCGAATCCGAATGCGTTGGTGCTCAGAGGCGGTCGTTTGTTCGGCGTGTTTATGGGGGAACAATGAAGCCGATGCTGGCAGCATTTATTGAGGATGCGGACCTTTCGCAAGAAGACATAACAGAGCTAAAGAAAATTCTTGAGCAAAAAGAAAGGGAGTAAATATGGAATCTTTCAGTATGCAGTTATGGCCGTTCTTTGAATGGCTTTTGCAAACAACAATACAAGCCAGCTTGTTAATCTTTTTGATTCTTCTGGTTCAGCTAATGCTGCGTGGTAAGTTAGGTGTTCGCTGGCATTATTGTCTGTGGCTGCTGTTGTTGATACGGCTGGTAATTCCCTGGGCCCCTGAGAGCAGGTTCAGTATATTTAATTTGTTCCATACGTTTTTTGGAAGAGGGCCTACAGAATTGGTAGCGGGCAATTCGGCAATTGCAGCAAGCAATTCAGTGGTTGGACAACCAACAGCCTTGGGTATCTTTTTTACGATACTTCCGATTATTTGGTTAGTGGGTGCATTGGTTTTAATCTTTTATATGTTTTTTACAAATCTGGCCTTCTTCAGAAGCATCCGTCGCGAGCGACCCCTTGTCAACCAAAAGATTCTAAAACTGTTCAAAGAGTGCAAATCTCAGATTGGTATCCAAACGATTCTGAGGATTGTTGTAACGGACAGAGTCAAAAGCCCCGCACTTTTCGGTTTTGTCATGCCTCGTTTGCTGCTTCCCCTCGGCATGATCGAAGCGCTTAGCCTTGAGGAGCTGCGTTGTGTTTTTCTGCATGAGCTGGCCCATCTGAAACGGCACGATGTATTCGTGGCACATTTTGTGAGCCTGGTGCAGATACTTCACTGGTTTAATCCTTTGGTCTGGCTGGCTTTTTACCGAATGAGGGCCGACCGCGAGCTGGCCTGCGATGCGTTAGTTCTGTCAAAAATGAATGTTGGTGAACCAAAGAAATATGGCCGGACTATTATCAGCCTTGTGGAGCTGTTCTACCAAAACCGGCACCTGCCGGCGATGGTGGGAATAATGGAAGATAAATTACAGTTAAAAAGGAGAATCAAAATGATTGCAAAATTCAAAAAGATTTCGAAAAAATGGTCGTTAGTAGCAGTGTTAGTGATTGGCTTGATAGCCGGCATAGCATTGACTAATGCAACGAGCTCTTCGAAAGACGATGCCGACATCAGCGAGGATACTCCCATGGTCTGGGTTGGTTACCCAGAGGGACATGAAGCAAGTAATCCCCCCCAAGGCTATGTCGGCTATTCACAAGGCGATAACAGACCAATCACAAGAGGAAGCATCAGAAGATCTCGTTCCCAAGAAGGCGACAGCGGAAAAGGCGAGCCTGTATACTACCCAGTAAGTAGCGAAGGCCCGGCCCCAATGGGTTATGGCGGCTACGGTGGAAAGCCAGAATCCTTAGGCTACGGCGGCTACGCAGTCGGATATGGTGGTTACAGAGTTAAGGACACGAAAGAAACCGATAGCCCGGATGGTAACACGCCGGCGCCCACACCGTGACAAAATTCAGATGATGGCTTAGATTTGGGATGAACCAAGAGAATTGTGATTAAAAGATGGCAACAATGTATAACGCTAAAAGAACACTTCTAATCGTAATGGTGTTTTGTGTAATTCTTGACTCTGTCTGTTCGGCCGGAACTGCGAGAAACAAGGTTAAGCCGAAAAAACCTACCGCTCTTGAATTGCTGGACAATTATGCTGAAACGCAGGATAAGATTTATAAATCCTTCGTGATCAAATGGGAAGAGGCAAGAGAGCAATACGATTCACACTCATATGGAGGCCTTGAGGGAGGAAAGAGAAAGGGAGGCACTTTCTGTGAAATGAGGTTTGACGGCACACGGTTCTATGCGATCCATAACGATTGGGGCAATTGTATGCCCGAGGTACGCTCTTTCATCCCACGAAATGATCCCAAGTATTCGGTCATACTCTGGGACGGCAGTTTCCATTACATATTTGGCAAACTACCCAACAAGAAACTAAGAGAACTGGCCGAACAAAGTTTCAAGACCATAAAGGAACGTGAAGAGTTTCTCAAAGAAAAATCGGGTATGTTAACCATTACAAATCAGGCCGAACGGGCAAAGGGTGGGCCAGATGATTTCCTGGGTGCAATAACAGGGCATTGTGATGATTTTTTTAATCCGCGACTTATATCAATTCTTCGCCAAGCGAGCAAAATATCCCTTCGTGATGAAATGCAACGGATCGGAAAATCAAAATGTTATGTAGTCGACGCGGAGTCAAAGCTTAACAGATATACCATCTGGATTGACCCCGAGCACAGCTATAATATTGCCCAGTTAGATAACAAATGGGAGAAAACATCGGAGAAAAGTCGTAAAGAGGCGGGAAAAATCCAAAGACACATTTCTATGAAAGATGTCCGGTTCAAAAAGAGTGCCGGGATATGGATCCCGGTGGAGGCAGTAGTTACCGATGTTACGCGTAATTTCGGCAATGGTATGTTACGGATAACGAAAAGACGCTATAAACGAACCGATGTACTCTTGAATCCCGACCACGCGGGCCTTGGTTCTTTTACTCCTGATTTCCCGAATGGCTGCCGTGTACACGTCAAGGGTCTTGAAGGTATCGACGAAAGCAAAAACCACACTTGGCGGGATGGGCAAGTCGTGGACGACAAAGGTCAGGTAGTTTTCGACTCTAAATCGAAGAAATCCGGCAGGAGATAATCATGCGCGGAAATATAATTACAATTATGATTTGTATGACGACAGTGCAGTTTGCAGTAGCAAAGAATCCCAGCGTTTTGGAATTGCTGGACAAGTACGCCGAAACGCAGGACCAATTCCAGTCGTTCATGGTGAAGATCAGCACTATACACAGGAGCGTATCCAAAGAGCTAATGGCAAGACAACCCTGGCAGGGGCGATACTCTACGGAGTGTGATGCACGCTTTGACAAGGGCCGGGCCAGCGTTTGCGTTCGTTCCTGGGGTAAAATCAATCGAACCGATTATTACAAAAAAGACAAACCGTACTATACAAGTGATCTATGGGATGGAGAAAACCATTTTCAATACACGGAAGCCCGTGAGAAGCCCGTCCTTCTGAGTATCGGCGGGGCCAAGGTTACCAATATGCGCGATGGTGTTATCAAACAAGAGTACAGCGGAAAGTTTTTAATGGGCTACTTTTTTCCTTTTTCCGAGCGGGTAGACTCGATACTTCGCAAGGCCGGGAAGCTGTCGGTTCGACGTACAACGGAGATGGTTGGCAGGTCACCATGTTATGTCATAGAAGGAGCGTACGAAAAGGATAAATATAAAATCTGGATGGATCCCGAGCATGGATTTCATATCGCAAAGGCTGTTGTCGAGAGGGCACAAAGCAACGTGCAGGACTCTTTTAGCTTCAGAGTTGAGCTAAAGAACGTTCATTTTCAAAAGATTGACGGCAAATGGGTCCCCGTTTCAGCGAATCTTGAAAGCCGTTTCGACTATCAGAAGGGTCAATACTCCAACAGCTCGTATCATATTAAGGTGACAGAAATGGTTTTTGATCCGGACCACGATGCGCTGGGCTCTTTTGTTCCCGGCGATATCAAAGATAGGACATGGGTGCCTTTCTTTGTAGATTCACAGTCGCCATATTATCCCCAGTATTTCTGGTCAAAAGAGCCAAAGGTCGTAGCCGACAGGAAACGCCGCCTGCTAAGATATAAGCCTGATGGGAGTATGTTTCCGGTGATTAAGACTTTACCGAAATTCGATGTGTTTGACCTGAAATTCGAGCCTGACGAGACGAAGGACAAGATAATTCTCCTGTGCTTTTTCGATATTAAGCAGGCATCGCAGGAATATGCGTTTAACCTTGCGGAAAGGGCGTCGAAACTGGCCGAAAAAGATGTTTTAGTAATATTTGTTGATGCCGCCGGCAGCGAAAAAAAGCAGGTTGATACCTGGGCCAAACAACATTCTATAAAAGTTGGCGTTGGCAGATTGCATAAGGAGATTCTCAAAAGAATTCGCAAGGCCTGGGGGATAGAGACACTTCCCCGGCTGGTTTTGACCGACAGGAACCACGTTATTGTTGCGGAAGGCTTTGCTCTCGAAGAGCTTGAAGGGAAAATCAAAGAGGCAGCTTTATGACTAACGCTTTCATTTGGCGAATGAATTTCATCTCATGCTCATCGAGTTGGTCAAATAATCTGGACTCGCGCATATCGAACGAGCGGCGGGGTTTGCTTTGTGGTTTGTCTTTCTGGTCGCCGTTGTGAAGGCACCAGCCGGCAGCACCCGACTCTAAAGCACCTTTCAAGTCAGCTAAAAAATCTTGCGCATTCGGCTGCCAGCGCTCCGGCGTGAATCCTCTTCGAAACGGCTCCTGATAATGGACCGGCACGGTTCGGCCGAGTTCTTTCATCATCTCGAAATACCTTTTCGTCTGAGCGGCGGTTTGTCCCGCTGATTTTGCGTGTCTTGGACGGTGGTTGGCTAAAAAGTCAACACGAGCATCAAGAAGAATTGTCTTAAGTTCATCCTTTTTGATATCACTTACGAACGACGCTGTGACCAGACGGTTCTTG
>JAOUFU010000229.1 GCA_029858035.1 Phycisphaerae bacterium | reverse complement strand
TTTTCGATACGGAAGAAGTACGCCGGCTGATGACTCTTCCTGGAGTCGGTTTTATTCTGGCGGTGGTGATAGCTAATGAGATAGGTGACATAAGCAGGTTTGCCACGGCCCAGCGGCTTGCCGGATATTCGGGAACGGTGCCTCGTGTTCACAGCAGTGGCGGCAAGGTTCGATATGGCAAGCTTCGCAGCGATGTAAATCATTATTTGAAGTGGGCATACTCAGAAGCAGGTAATTCAACAGCGGTCAATCATAAGCGTCTGCCGGGCAGGCATGTGAGCAGACTTTATAAACGCATCAGGGCAAAATCCTGTCACGCCAAGGCGGTCGGTGCGGTTGGCCGGCATCTTGCGGAGGCGAGTTTTTGGGTTTTATCAAGAGGTGAGGATTATAAGGAACCTAAGGCAAAATCGGTTTCACCGACGGCGGCCTAAGCGCGGTGTATGTCATGAGCTCATAGAAGCTCGCGAAATGAATGCGACAGGCTGCTGGAAGAAACTCATGTCGCTTTGACGGCGAAGAGATGACTCGGGTGAAAACCATAAAGTAAATTTAGTAAACGACTTAAAAATACATTTGACATAATACACGCTTTCAGAGATGACAGGATTGAGGTTTTCGGTGGGCATGGCCCACCCTACAGCTAAACACCCGCGGCCGGATGGCACGGCTGGAAGATATCGACGGACACTCGATTATTAACAATCCGTGTCTGAGGAGATACGTATTAGAACCCTGGAAGTATTACACGGCGGAAATCCGCGTGCGTAAATCAGGTGTGAGATGTCTTATCAATGGTCAAGTGGTCCAGGAGGAATATAAGACCGACTACAGTGACCTGAGCCGCAACGTGAAGTGGACGATGAAAAACAAACGACTGTTAGGGATTGGTTCATATAGCGGTTTTATGAATATCGTCCTCGAAGCCAGGGTCCGTGAAATCACCGGTCATGGGAGAATAGTTCAGAAGAAGGCCATATAAGTGATTAATGATAATTGATCCATGAGAAACGATTTTTAAAAAAAGCGGGCTCCAGCTCCCCAAGGAACTGAAGCCCAGTTTCCCAGCTAACCGCTTTCCCCCACACGCTAAGAGCGTTCAACGGCCCTCCCCAAAAACAAATCGTCATTTATCAATCATCGGTTTAAAAGATTCAACGTCCTTTGGCCAAAAAAAGTGCTTTATAGACCACAGATTTCACAGATTTTTACCGCTGATTATTAAGGGTTGAGATAGCCGCGGTGCCTTATAGTCACGCCATATAAATGATTAAGGATTATTGATTAACGATTAATTTTGGAGATTCTTCTCTTCACTTCGCTGCGCTCAGAATGACAGAGGTTTAGATTGTCGCCCCAAAGAGATAACATTTCACGATTGGCGAGAGACGAGTCACTAACTACGTTGCCACAGCTTTATGGTCGAGGAACCCTTCGAGCTTTCTGGCGCGGACCGGATGCTGGAGCTTGCGTATAGCTTTTGCCTCGACCTGGCGGACGCGTTCTCGCGTGACCTTAAAGATTCTGCCGACCTCTTCGAGCGTATAGGTATAGCCGTCGCCGATTCCATAACGCAGCTTGATAATCTCGCGTTCGCGATACGAAAGAGTTTTGAGGATTAAATCGATTCTCTCCCTGAGCATTTCCTGTGTGGCTGAGGCGACCGGCGAAGCAATCTCGTCATCTTCGATAAAATCACCGAAGTAGCTGTCATCGCTGTCTCCGATAGGTCTGTCCAGGCTGACCGGATGCTTGGATATCTTTATTACCCTGCGCGTCTCCTCAACGCTCATCTCCGCTTCCTGGGCGATTTCTTCGATCGTTGCCTCTCTGCCCAGCTTCTGATGCAGAACTTTGCCGGCGGCACGAATTCGGCTCATAGTCTCGATCATGTGGACGGGAATACGAATCGTTCGGGCGTGGTCGGCTATCGCGCGAGTGATGGCCTGGCGAATCCACCACGTCGCATACGTACTGAATTTATAACCTCTGCGGTACTCATATTTGTCAACGGCGCGCATCAGGCCGGTATTGCCCTCCTGTATAATGTCCAGAAAGCTCAAGCCGCGGTAGCGGTATTTCTTTGCTATAGAAACCACTAATCGAAGGTTGGCGCTTGAAAGCAGCCGTTTGGCCTGTTCATACTGGGTAAAGACCCTGTCCATCATACGAAGTCGTTTATTGAGATGTTTCGGAGTCTCGTTTACCAATTCCTGCAGACCTGTCAACTCCTCCTGAACTGCAGCAATATCTTCGATAGTATAATCCATATTGGGCCCGGCGTCGATAATCTGCTGAAGCTGGTGCATCTTCTGGCTGATACCGTGAAGTTTATTTCTCATCGGCTGGATGCGGCTGGTACGAAGGCTCAGCTCTTCAAGAAGAGTTGCAATTTTACGCCTGTTTCGGTGGATCCGCTTCAGCGTGCTCTTGTCCAGCTTGCCATCCGGATTTTCGACTGCCTTCTTGAAATAGCTCTCGTGCATCTTCAGAAGTTTATTGACCGTCCTGCAGTTCACGTCAAGACGTTTTTTTATGATACTTTTGGCAAGGTTCTCTGCCGGTGATGTGCGAATTGTCCGGTCAAATGACAACGCTCCCTGGTCAACTTGTTGGAGCAAATCCAGTGCGTTTCGGGCACAATAATCGCACTGAAGTAATTTCCTTCTGAAGTCCATTCTGGCAATTTCGATCTTCCGTGCGAGGGTGATTTCGGCCTTTCTATTCAACAGAGGTATCTGACCCATCTGGGTCAGATACATTCGGATCGGATCGTCGATTCTTCTTGAAGTTTCCGGTTCGAGCAGTTGTTTTTCGAGCATTTTGTCGACTTCTACCTGGTCCTCTTCGACGGCTTCGTCGTGGTCCAACTGCTCCGGGGTTTCTTCCTCTTCAAATTCCTCCTCTTCCTGCTGCTTGCGGGCATGAGCTTCATCAAGCAGGTCGACTCCCATTTCATCGAGAGTTGCGAGCAGATGATCGAGGCGAGTCGGGCTAACGGCCTCTTCAGGCAATGCCTTGTTCATCTCATCGTAAGTCAGGAATCCCTTTTTTCCGCCTTTTTCAATAAGAGTTTTAATGTGCTGCTCGGTGGTTTTTGTTTTTTTCGAGGAGGCGTTATTGTTATCAGTTTTTTGGGCGGTCTTTTTCTTTTTTTCTTTTTTTGCCACAATTAGCACCCTTTGTGATTATTTTCAATTTATGGTTTTATATTAACTATTTACTCTAAATCAGGCGTTTTAGTTCATTACCGCTGCTTATAATTCAGTGTTCAACAGCCAATAATAATTGTCAATTTCACTATGTCATTCCCACGTTATGTGGATTTTCTTTTACGGTATTTTCAGAAAAACGGCGGAGAAACTTAGTCTGGTCGTCGTCAGCTTTAATTTGGCCCTTTTTTCTCTGCTTAGTGAGCCGGTTCATTGCATCGAGTGCGCCTGTCAGGCGAGAGGAGAAATTGGCTTTTTCCTCACCGAGGCGTGCCAACTCCACAATAGCGCTGCCGGCTTCCACTGATTCGGCTTTGGCCAGGATTTCTTTCAGTGAAGGAGCAGGATTTGCGCTGAGGATTTCAAAAACTATGTCTGCAATTTGCCTCAATATCGGCACGTCGAAGTCCTGCGGTTTAATCTGCTTGTTTACACTGTCAAAAAGTGCCGGTTCGTTTAACAATACTTCGAGTACTTCCCGCTGAGCTGTAGCGTACAGGCCCCGGCCCATGTCGGGCGGGCGAGAAGGGGCATTTTTGTTTTGTGCGGCGTTTGTATCGGAGTAGGAGGCAGTCCTTGCAACTCTTGCGATTCTCCTGGCAAGCTCGGCATTTATCTGTTTTGATTCTGTTCCGATAATTTTTGAGAGGCGGTTTACTATCAGGCCCCTGTCGATAGCGGGTACTTTGCCGGCCCAGACGGCAGTGGCTATCGCCTGCAGGAATTCTTCGATGGCCGCTTTGTGGTCGACGAGTGTATCGCCACTATTGAAACTGTCCATCAATCTGTCCCATTTGAACTTGAAGACGTCGACAGCATCGTCCAGCAGTTTTTCGAACCGCTTCTTACCTGCGTTTATAAGGAAATCACAGGGGTCTTTTCCCTGTGGCACGGAGGCAAGCTTGATATCCAGTCGCTGTGAGACGCAGACCTCGAGTGCCCTGTTGGCAGCTTCCATGCCGGCGGTGTCGCTGTCAAAGACCAGGATTACCTTTTTGGCGTAGCGTCGGAGGATTCGTGCCTGTCCCGCAGTAAAGCTTGTGCCCAGGGTCGCGACTACGTTGCTGCACTGGAACTGGTGCGCCATTATGCAGTCTGTATAACCTTCGACGGCGACGGCTGTGCCTGATGTTGAGATCTGGTGGCGTGCGTGTAGGAGGCCGTAGAGTGCGTTGCTTTTGTCAAAGAGCGGGGTAGCGGGGGAATTTATGTATTTGGCCGGTGCGTTATCGAGAGTTCGGCCGCCGAAGCCGATTATCCTGCCGGTGACATCGGTAATAGGAAACATCAGGCGGTTTACGAATTTATCGGCGAGGCCTGCGGGGGCCTGCGAGACAACGAGGCCGGCCTGCTGTAGCAATTTGTCCGGGATGTTTTTGGCTTTTGCGGCCCTGAGTAAATCATTTTGGGCTATGGCGAGGCCGAGCTGCCACTGCTCGATGCTTTCGGGCGTTATTTTTCTTTCCGCGATGTATTCGCGGGCGTTTTTTCCCCTGGCGGGGTCGTTTAGATTCTGTTGGAAGTATTTGGCAGCCCAGGCGTTGACCCTTGCAAGCTCGTTAGGGTCGACATCATCAGTTTTTGGCTTTGAGTCCTGCGTTTTGAGTGGTTTTAGCTTAATTCCGGCGCGCTCGGCCAACCTTTGGAGGGTCTGGGGGAAGGTGAGGTTCTCTCGCATCTGGACAAAGGTGAAGATGCTGCCGCCAGCTCCGCAAGCAAAACATTTGAATATCTGCTTTGTGGAGTTTACGTACATGCTTGGGCGATGGTCATCGTGGAAAGGACAGAGGCCTACCATCTCCCTTCCTTTTTTCTTCAGGCTGACGTGCTCGCTTATGAGGTCAACGATGTCGTTTGCCTGCTGAACCTGATTAACAATTGATTGGTCGAATATTCCTGCCATAGGAAATTGAAACGGCCACAGGTGGCCCTTCGATATCGAATCTTTTTAAGTAAACCAACCGTTCACGGTGGGTTTATGGCCCGAGCAGTAATGAGTGCGCTCGAAAGAAAATCTTCACTCCGCAAAAAGAATGAATGAACACGTTATATTCGTGCCAAGGGAATAATTTTCGCCCTGTTTTGTTCGAAACCCGTCAGTTTGGGTATTTTCCTTACTCCATTTATCAGTCAGTATCTAACTATATATATATAGCCGGAAGAGGCGAAAAGTCAAGTCGGGGTGGAAAAGGGGCCTGTTAATACTGAAAAAAGGGCTTTTGTAGGTTTGGACACTTGGTTAAATAGGACAAAAGAAGTTTAAAGTTTGAAGTGGAAAATGTAAAACCAAAGCTCAAAATTCAAAACAGGCCACGGATTGCTATCGTATCTCAATGCTGGATACTCGTTAGTGAGGAGTGAGCTAAAGTGCCTAAAGTGAACTAAAGTTGGATGCCGGATGCTCGATACTTGATACTCGATGCTCGATTCTTGAGGCCTGGTGAGTGGTTAATTGGTGGTTATTGAGGACCAAAAAGACCGGATTCTACCTTCCTACAGTGTTTCTCCAGAGGCAGGGGCTTCTTAAGGGAAGAAACTGCCCGAACAAAGGCAAGGCTTGTTCGTAATAAACCTTAGAGATTGCAATCTCTATTTAAGCTCCTGTCACTCCTCCTCCTGGTGCATCAGGGGCTTTTTTTTATATTGGGCATCCCGGCAGTCAAAAAACTCCCGCGCAAAGTATCTGATTTTCCATCAAGGCGGGACTGGAAAAGGAAATCAAAAGTTAACATGGAAAATTTAAAGTTTTAGAATCGCTGCGCGATAGCTTTCTATTTTTTTTGGTCAGAGGACTTTGAATGTTCTAAACCGATGGTTGATAAATGACGACTTGTTTTTGGGGAGGGCCGCATTTGATAAGGAGCTTATGGAGTCGTATCGGGGTGACGTGAAGCGGGATTAGTTGCTCGATTCTCGATGCTTGATACTCGATTCTCGATTCTTTATGCTCGATAGTAGTAACTCGTGGCTTGCATAAGCACGAAATACGAAGTACGAAACTTGAAACAAGTTCAAATTCTCGAAGTCTCAAAATTCAAAACGAGGGGAAGCTGTGTTTTCGTTTTTGTGTTTTGTAGATTGACAAAGGGGGCGGGATTTGGTAAGGTGGTTTTTGGCAACTTTGTGAGGGTTTATCTGCTGATTTGTGTTATTTTTGGCCGTGAGTATTGGTGGGAATCGACGCAATTGTGAGATACGAGGGAAAGAGGTAAAAAGGATGAGTGAGAAAAAAAATTCAAACCTGTTGTGGAGAATCACAATATTACTTATTTCATGCTATTTTTGTTTGTCTGCAACAGAACCAGCATCGGCGGATGGTCCGCCCGTGCAGTGGCACAGGATGTTCGGGCTGAGCAATGAAGATTCGGGCAGGTCGGTCCAACAGACAGTAGATGGCGGGTATATCATAGCAGGCTGGAGCATGGGTCCTCACACAGGTAATACAGATGTATATTTGATTAAGACCGAGCCGAATGGGAGCAGGGAGTGGGAAAAGAGATTCAACGAGGGCTGGCTGGACGAAGGCTATTGCGTTGAGCAGACAGTGGACGGTGGATACATAATCGCCGGCGGAACCGAATCCGACATGGGCCAGAAAGATGTATATCTGATCAAAACCGACCCGAATGGAGACAGCGAGTGGGAAAAGAAATTCGGGGGATTTGGATGGGACTGGGGCTACTCTGTTGATCAGACGGCGGACGGGGGATACATAATCGCTGGTAGCACCTTTTCTTATACTGTGGGGATAGATGATGTATACCTTGTAAAGACCGATTCTAATGGAGTTCAACAGTGGTTTAAGACCTTCGGCGGTAGTGATCGGGAGGCAGGCTATAGTGTTGAGCAGACTTCGGACGGCGGGTACATAATTGCGGGAGCTACGGAATCGTTCGGCATGGGAAATAAAGATGTATATCTTATAAAGACCGAGCCGAACGGAACTATGCAGTGGGAGAAGACCTTCGGAGGAAGCAGTCATGAGGAGGGTCGTTCAGTTCAGCAAACATCGGACGGGGGATATATAGTCACAGGAATAACGTCTTCGTTCTCCAGCACGGGGGGACCG
>JAOUFU010000228.1 GCA_029858035.1 Phycisphaerae bacterium | reverse complement strand
AAACCGACTTGAAAAATCCGGAATGGGCTCGTTAAAAGAGAGTTCCTCTCTGGCCAATTTGAAAGCTATATACTCAACCTCTTTTAAGGTTATGGCCTTCATTATTCCGACCCTAAGAGTTTAAGCACCTGGCCATACTCTTTAACTGTCTTCTTTACAGCGCTGTCGATTTCCTTTTTATCCGCTTGGTGCAGGCTCTTTCCTAAAATGGCTACTATTTGTTTCTGAGGGATAGCGAAAGTCCGTCCAATCTTTACTGCCTTTATTTGGCCTTTTTTTACTTTTCTGTACACGGCTATCCTGCTGATGCCTAAAATCTTAGCCAACTGAGGAATTGTGAGATATTCACTTTTCTTCATAAAAACCACCTTTAAATATTTGTAAGTACTTGTTTATGCAGGGTTTAAGTCGAATATGTATCTGTAAACCATAATATGGCAAGTTAACCTGTGTTAACTTCCTTAGGTAAGGTTAACATGAAAAAGAACAAAAGCCAGTTTTATTTGCGAAAAATCTTGAGTTTGTAGATACATCGGCTGAGTTTCTCTCTTTTTGCTCTATTAAACAATATCCGGGGCTGTAATTCCAGTCAAATCAAAGATAAAAACCTTCAAGAAGCTGTCGGAAAAAGGTCGAAATTTCAGAATAGAGAAGTATAATGCTTAATGTAAGACTCAGCAGTGGCATGGCTGAATAAGTATGCACGCCGGTGATGTCTGGGAAAGGAAGCCCGAATGAAGACACGGCTTGTCATCATCACGCTCGTGGTGCTCACGTCCTCTGTCTGTCAGGCTGCATGGGAACCCTACAATAAAGACCACGGCCCTTTCGCCCCGAACGATTGGCCCAAAGTGGTCAAACTCAAGCCGTGCGACTCGCTTGATGTAAGATATTCACGAAGATATTTCAAACAGAAGCAGTACTACGGCTTTAAGGATAGACCCGATACACCCAGGCTTTGCCTTGCCGAAAGAGAAGGCTGGCAATGGTCGTGGCTCTACGTTGAGGATTCAAAAGGTAATGTCATCACCGGACCCAAAGTGGCCTATGCTCGGAGTTGGTACAGGCTTGGAGTCTATTGCGCAGACCTGAACGGTGACGGCAGGGAGGATTTCGTTATCAAGTATTTGTTAGGCGGATGCGGAACCATCTTCACGTTTAGCTGCAATGTCGTCTTTGTCCTCTCTGATGGTGACGATTATACGGTCAAGCCGACGACGGGCCTGTGGCCGGGGCTGGATTATTTCGTGGACATCAAGGGCGATGGACGATGCCGGTTCATCCATACCCGGTTTATCAGCGGCCGATGCGTTAAGGGCAGGGACGGCAAAAGCCATAACTACTGGGTGTACAACCTGCTGGAGTTCAAGGGCGGCAGGGTCGTGGTCAATAATAAGCTTGCTCCGTATTTCCCCCGATGGATATGGTACACGTATAGTCCCAACAACCAGCCTACGACACAATTGACCGAGGACCAAAAGCAGCTTCTCTGGGGCCAATATGAAAATCCAATCTTCCGCGAGCCTCAAGCCCAGCCGATTGAGTTGAGGATTCCCAGTGACGGCAAGTCCTTTGAAGGCGAAACGCTCATCATCCGCTACGACCCGATGCGGTCGAAATGTGATTATAAGGCGCCGGCTTACAGTTCACTGCCCGATACCGACCCTTACGTGACCGTCCGCGGTGCCGACAAGGGATTGGTTCGTGTTGTGACCGACAACAACAGGCGATTGAAAGAGTACATCGTTCCAAAAGAAAAACTCAAGGCGGTAGTGGATGTGTATTTCGGCGAAAACATCGTCGAGGACTATCATTTCGTTTTTGCCGATGACAAAATTGTCATGATATATCGGTCCAACTCAAACGCAGGCATATTCAGCGGTTGTGATATCTACGAGCTGCCCTGGCCCCGGGCGGGTATTGACTATAAAGAGGATATCTTGGCCGACAATTCCCTCGAAAAGACGCTTTTCCATCCCATTTTGTTCCTCTACCGGGAACATATAGCGCCGAAAATCGATAAGCAGCGTCGTTAATGCTGCTCGTGCCTCGTGAATTGTATCGTCATTAACCTGTACGCAATCGGGCCCGGGCAAGAGCGTTAAAATTGTTGACATAGATAAGGAAAGCCGATACTTTGAAATTATGAATGAAAACGCGGCCAACAATGATACGAAAAAACCCGCAGGGCAAAAACCCAAAACCATAGCTGGTTATCTTGCTTCTGCAATGGATATGGAGGACGAGATTAGTAATGGGGTATATAAGGACTATATGGATCCGGACAACTGGCCGGCCGGAATGGACCTGAATGTATTTCAGGAAATCCGAAAGCTCCTGACCACCCTCATCGAGGATACCAGAAGGCACAGAAAAATTATCAGCGGATTGATAGAGAAATATGGCGAAGATAAAGCAGCAGGATAAAGACAAGATAATCGGCGAGTTCGAGACGATGAAGTCGTTTGAAGCCTCCGCCCGGGATTTGTACGTCAGGATTTCCTCAGACCCCGGAGTCGAAGACGAGCGTATAAAAAACACATTTAAGATAATCGCCAAAGATGAGCAGCGACACGCTGAAATCGTTCAGAAGATTATCAATATTGTAAGCAACGCTCTCTGAGCAAACCTACGCGCTAATTGTTCCTCTCTGTAATGGTATTCACATCAGTAGATTTCTGCCGGTGGGCTGCTGTCTTGAATCCTTGTAATTTGTCCCTTCGGCTGTATTGTACGTCCGGTTAGATTTTTCGAAGAACAAATTATGGCTAAAATTACCAAACTTGATGACATCGTATCGTTGTGCCGGTGAAGTTATATCACGGCCCTGTCCAGTTTCCCGCCAGGATAGCATAGTCGGTAAAGCTCACCCCGTCGTTGTTGTCCAGGTTGGCGATAAGCTCGCCCGATTCGTACAGCCACTCTCCCGCCAAAACTGCCAAATCACGGTAATCCACATCGCCGTCGGGCTCGAAGTCGCCGGCTGCTACAGGATGCAGCCTGGCGATGCCAATCGCATCTTCGCCGCGCCCCGAATAGAACAGGTACAGCATCCCGTCGATGTCCTTGAAGATGCAGGGATCGCGCAACTGGTTGACATTCTCCGGGGCGGTACCACCTGAAGATGGACTCGGCGGAATGTTACCGCCCTCCCAGTCTAACTCGGCCTGAAGGATTTCCTCCGGCGGGTACGTCGGGTCCCAAACATCGTAGTCCCCGACGCTCAGGTCGATGGTAGACATCATTATACGCTCGGGCGCATCACGAACCCGTGTGTAAAATACCTGCAGCGTGTCACCAACCAGCCGCAGGGCATTATGCCGCAGATACTGGCCGTCTACAAGATTCGAATCGTTATCGATGTCATCCTGGAAAGGCTTGTCGGGACGCTCGGTCCACAGGTAGTCCCAAAAATCGAAGCCGGGCGGCGGCGTCCATGGGTCATTTGGGTCCGGCGCCTTGTACAGATAACCCCTTTTGCCTACGACATACAGCTCGCCGTTATACTTGAAGACACGGAAGTAGAAGTACCCTAAAATCACCGGCTCGATACGGCCGTCAAAATCCAGCCCGAACTCCGACGTCGCGACAAAGCTCTCCTGGTCCTTGTAGCTGTTGTTGACGTATGTCGGGCCGTGGAAATACATTATTATCCGCTGGTTGTCGTCGTCCGCGTGCACATCGGGCGAGGCGACGTGGCCCCTGATTTCGATACCGTTGCCGATGTTGATTTTGTCATCGCCGCCCAGGTCGAGTACGCCGCGGTCGCCGACGCTTACGCCGGCACCAGTCTGATACAAATGCCAGGGCCCTTCGAGGTCCTCAGCCCAGGCCAGGCGGATGTAGTTGCCCCCGTGGTGCGCAAAGTACATATAGTAAACAGCGTTCGGGTCGGCGCGGTTTTCCGGGGCAATCCATTCCGGAACACGAATCACCGATGCGCCGGCGATGCTCGTTCCTTCGCTGCTGGTTGCGCCCAAAGCGTCGAACATCACCTCCGTGATAATCGGCTCGCCGTTGTTGAGCCTGGTTATGATAAAGCTTCCGCTCCCGGTGACACCTGATTTTGCTGTGTTCGTAAAGAAAAGTGGAATTATCCAAACCGTTAGGGCGATGACTTGTCTAAACTTCTCCATCTTTCACCCGCGAATCATATTCTCTTCAATTTTGCCAATTAATATTCTATCTGAATATTATATTACCTGTTTCATTGTATCATATTACTCGAACCAAATCAATGAGCAATGCTCTGCATCTGTGTTAGTTGAGCTTTTCCGTCCTTGTAATCTGCGGTTTCGCCTATATAATAAGCCTTTCGATGATTATGGAGAACAAATTATGGCTAAAATTACAAAGCTTGACGACATCGTATCGCTGTGTAAGCGAAGGGGCTTTATCTTTCAGTCCAGCGAAATCTACGGCGGACTGGCAAGCTGCTACGACTATGGCCCGCTCGGTGTCGAATTGAAAAGCAACGTCCGAAGCGCATGGTGGAAGGCGGTCGTCAAGATGCGGGACGACGTTGTCGGCCTCGATTGCAGCATCCTTATGCACCCTATGGTATGGAAGGCGTCCGGCCACACAGACCAGTTTGCAGACCTCGTTGCCGAATGTAAAAAGTGCAATACCAGGACCAGGGTCGACCACCTGAAGGAAAAGGTCGCAGAGCAGGCCGAGGAACACACCGAGCATATCGCAATCGATGCCGCTTTGGCCAAAGCTCAGGATTTGAGCAACAAGGTCTGTCCTAATTGCGGCACTGTCGGTCAGTTTACAGAGCCGATGCCCTTCAAATTGATGTTCGAGACCCGGATGGGCGCCAACGTCGACGACTCCATGACGCTGTATCTTCGCCCTGAGACCGCCCAGGGAATCTTCGCCAATTTCAGAAACGTACTCGATACGACAAGGGTAAAGATCCCCTTCGGCATTGCTCAGATAGGCAAAAGCTTCCGCAACGAGGTAACCACCAAGGCCTTTATCTTTCGAACACGTGAATTCGAGCAGGCCGAGCTTGAGTTCTTCTGCGAGCCGGGCACCGACGACCACTGGTACGAACACTGGAAAGAGGCACGGTTCAATTGGTATACGGATTTGGGTCTTAAGAAAGAGAATTTGCGCTTCCGCGTACACGATGCCGACGAGCTGGCCCACTACGCCAAGGCATGTGTCGACGTTGAGTACAGGTTCCCATTCGGCTCCGGCGACTGGCAGGAGCTGGAAGGCATAGCCAACCGCACCGACTTCGACCTCAGGCAGCACCAGCGAGGAATGAGAACGCTAAATAAATGGTTCGAAAACGACCGCAACCTGACAAAAATCGAGCTTGCCGAAGAGGCCGAAAATTACCAGTCCGGCCCCCTATCTTATTTCGACGACGAGCAGAAGAAACGCTACATTCCCTATGTAATTGAGCCGAGTGCCGGCATTGATAGAAGCGCGCTTGCCTTTTTGGTTGACGCCTATGACGAGGAAGAAGTCCGCGGCGAAAAGAGAAACCTTCTAAGGTTCCACCCCGCCCTTGCACCGGTAAAGGTCGCCGTCTTCCCGCTGGTCAAGAAGGATGGTATGCCCGAAATAGCGCAGAATATCTACAATGACCTGAAAAAATATTTCACTTGCTTCTACGACCAGAAAGGCGCGGTCGGCAGGCGTTATCGCAGGCAGGATGAGGCCGGCACCCCGTTCTGCCTGACCGTAGACGGCCAGACGAAAGAGGACAACACCGTCACAGTCCGCGAACGTGACTCGATGGAGCAGGTTAGGATCTCAACCGACCAATTGCTCAGCCACCTGCGAGAAAAACTGGATATGTAAAAATGATTGTGGACAAACTAGAAAACGCACATCTATATGCCAGGCTGTCCGACAAGATCAACATAGCCTTTGGCATTTTAAAAGACAAGAAGCTGTCCCTGAAAAAGGAAGGTCGCTATGAGATCGACGGTAAGAACCTCTACTACACTGTCCAACACTACACGACCAAACCGGTTTCGGAAGGTAAGTTAGAAGCCCATGAGAAGTATATAGACATCCAACTTGTTACGAGCGGCGAAGAATTCATCGGCTATACATTACTCGATCAAGTCGAAATCGAAAAACCTTACGATGAACTCAACGACATACTTTTCTATAAAGTACCAGATGAGGTCAACACCGTGAAATTGTGCAAGGGAATGTTCTGCATCCTTTTTCCGCAGGACAAGCATATGCCAGGATGCTATGTTAAAGAACCCACTGAAGTTTGCAAAATCGTGGTAAAGGTTAGAATGAGGGATTTGCATGGTATCAGAGCCAGACTTCAGGATGCTGAAATACTTTACAGAAACGGACGAAAAGAAGGCGCATTATTGTCTGTGCTTGTTGCTGTTGCGGCCACATCTAAAAAACGATACCCAAAAGTGAAGTCAGATAAAGAGGCTTTCATAAAGTTTGCAGGGGAAGAGATGTTTAAGATTACCGGTGGCATCCGGAAATATAGACTGAAGTTCCGCAATGAGATTATAACATTGGAGGATTTACTATATAAATTTGTAAGATGTGAACTCGCTCATGAAGGGAATATACCGGAAGATATCGTTTTTGAGGAAAACTATGACCAGAGATACGTGGTAACAGATAGGCAGATTATTTTGCCATACAGATTATTGAAGGGCCTAGCGTTGGCAGTTATAGAAGCACCCGAAAACAAAGACTTGTTTGAAGACAAATAGAAAGTCAAATAATATTATGAACTACGAAAACATTTGCGAACTAAGAGACTATGTCGGACAGGAAGTCACCCTGGCCGTCTGGTTGTATAATTCACGTTCGAGCGGTAAGATTCAATTGCTCAGTCACCTGCGCGAAAAATTTGGTATGTAAAATATGTCTTCAAAACGAGCACGAAAGAATCATATATTACCAAGAAAGTACCTAGAGCGTTTCTCAAAAGATAACAGGATCTGGGTGCTAGATTTTGAAACAAAGAAGCAAAATAATATTCGTTTAGAAGAAGCTGCAATTATCAAAGATTTCTATACAGTTAAAACAATAAACTCACATGAGGATGACCTTATTGAGCAAAAGTTTCTTGCTAAAATCGAAGAGATGTGTGATCCGGCAATTGCCGACGTAATTAATAGACACTCTTTTTCACAAAAAGATGCGTGGGATAAGTTGGCTAATTATGTAGCCCTAATGTATGTAAGAACCCCTCTCTTCAGACAAATTTTTTTGGAAACCTACGAGCAATTCTCAAGCCAAATGGCCGATGGCCTAATTGAAAATGAGGAATTCTACAATGCAATGATGAAAGATTTAAAGGAACAAA
>JAOUFU010000227.1 GCA_029858035.1 Phycisphaerae bacterium | reverse complement strand
TTCGTAACCTGCGTGCAAGAGATTTTGCGGGATTGCCCGCTGGCTTGCCAGAAGCAATTCTTTGGCAATATCGCCGAGCAGGAGCTTCAACGCGAAGGCAGGTACGGATATAAGTACCGGCCTGTGAATTGCTTTTCCGAGAGAAGTATATAAATCTCCTGCCGGAACGGGATTTGGTGAGGTCAGGTTGAATATTCCTTTTAGATTGCTATTTTCAACGATAAAACGAATTGCTCCGACAACATCGTCGATGTGTACCCAGGCAAGCCATTGGTTTGCAGTGGCGATTCGGCTGCCGAGGTAAAAACGGAAAGGGGGCAGAAGACCGCTTATGAGGCCACCACCGGGGCCCAGGACAACGCCGAGCCTGAGGATTGCAAGCTGGACGCCCGTAGTTTCAACCTGCCGGATTTGGTGCTCCACTTTTTGACAGACCTCTGCAAGGAAGCCGGAGCCGGGTGACGAGTCTTCAGAGAGAATCCGGTCATCGTTGTTGCCGTAATATCCGACGGCTGAAGCGTGGATGATAACGGCCGGCTTTTTCTGCGTTTGTTCTACAGCTTTGACTATTGCCTCGGCGGCGTCGACGCGGCTTTGAAGGATTGCGGCTTTTTTCGATTTTGTCCATAGACCTGAACCGATGTTTTCACCGGCCAGATTGATGACGGCCAGCGCACCGTCAAGGGCTCGTTGGAAGCTATTGGGATTTTTTGCATCCCACCGGACGGTTTCAGTCATGCCGGCAAGTGATGCGGCGGCTTTGTCAGGATTGCGCGTGAGGGCGACAAGGTCGTAATCCTTGTGCAGTGCGCGGCATAATGCCTTTCCTATAAAACCGGTAGCTCCGGTTATTACGATTCGCATGGTTTGCGTCCTATTCTGAGGTTTCGATAGCTTTGATTGTATTGACGTATTTGTCGATGTCAAATTTTCTTTTCAGGCCGGCCGCGTTCATATAGCGGATTTTTCCAAAGACAGGTCTTCGGCCCCAGGCCCTGTCGTGTTTGCCGAAGCACCAGGCCACGCCGGTAAAACCGTTGGGGTCTCTGCCATCCAGCTCGTATTTGTTATTTAGGTATAGTGCCGTTTTGAATGCGGTCTGTGGAGTGCGGCTCCATTCGAGAATTTTTTTGCCCCAGTACATCCTCATGTAGCCGTGCATTTTACCCGTGATGACCATTTCCTTCTGGGCAGCGTTCCAGTATGGGTCGTGGGTTGCGGCCTCTTCAAACTCTTTGAGCGAATAGGTGTACTCTCTTTTTTCCCGACGGTGGAAGTTTAGTGTTGTTTTTGCCCAGGGCGGCAGGCCGGCGAAGCTGTCGTATTTGCTGTTGTAAAAGACGTAGTTGTGGCTCAGCTCCCTGCGAACAATAAGCTCCTCGAGATAGGCTTCTTTGCCGGGGCTTTTTGTATTCATAATCTGTAGAGCGATGTAGAGCGGGGAAATCTGCCCGAAATGCAGATACGGACTCATGTTTGAAAGATAATCGAGGTTAGGGTCGTTTCGAAGTTCGGCATATCCATCGAGTTTTTTCCTGATAAAGTTTTTTAGTTTACGTTTGGCTTCATCCGTACCGCCGTGAGAAGCTGTTACCGGGCCGATGCTGCGGTCGATATGGAGCGATGCGAGCGCTTTATCGATGTTACTGATGTCGAAGCCGCCGAGCCTTAATCCAAGCGAGTACACCTTCGGTTTTTTGTGTATTAAAGGCAGGAGAAAAGAGTGTAGTTTTTTTGTGATCCGGGGCCTGAAGGTGCCGGCTGAGAATTCTTCTTTCTCGGATGCTATCTCGACAGGGACGATAAGATTTGTTTCCACCTCGTGCAGGACACAGTCGATTTTGTCAGCGGCGTTTTGTCTCCATTGTCTTTGAATTCGCAGTTGGCCGCCGTCAACAACAACCAGAGATGCCTGCCTGGAAAGTTCAATTGCAGTCAAATCCGGCCGCTGGTGTCGAATTACCAGTTGAATCCCCTTGGCTTCGAGGGCCTTTTTTGTTTTACAGAGTCCTTCAAGCATGAAGTAATAATGCCGAAGATTTGCTTCGGGATAGTCGTCCGTGATGCCAAAGCATACGACTACCGGTTTTCTTTGCTCGTTTGCCCATTCGATGGCGTACTCAAGTGCGTGGTTGTACTCGGCCCGCTGGGCGGCCTGCATCCAGTACAGGACGTACTTTCTATTGCGGACAGGCTCGCGGTTGAGGACTTCTGTTCTTTCCTGCTGAATCATACAGCCTTTGCTCCTCTGGTAGCGTTCCGGCCCTGTAATCCCAACGGCCTTGGGGCACTTCATACCATTTACTATCCCCCTGATTGCCTACCCTTTTCTAAGGTCATATCGGGAATTAGGACAATTATACAGTCTTTTTGTCTACAATTAGTATATCTTTTTTTGAACTGAAGCAGGAGGGGGATTATATATGTCTATAGAGATATACAATTGTTATATTCAGACATAGAGGCCCGGTTGCCCGGGCCTCCATGCTTTACGGAAAAAACATAATCTTCCCTAACAGTAACTAAAATCGCCATTGCCGGTTTCTGATTCCGTTGTAACTGCATAATAACCATCGATGACAGTTACGTTGTTTAGGGAACAGTTATCGAGTCACTTGTTTCAACATTGGCTGCGAAATCGTAGGTCCAGCCGGCTTTAGTGATATTGTCCACAGTGAAAGTAAATGTTCCACTGGGATTTTTCAACTTGTCGGAACTAAGTGAAACAGTTCCATCTGCCACAGTTATACCAGAATCACTATCACTGGTTAGCCCACTCCAGTGCCCAAAGACTGTTGCGCCTTCAACAGGGGCGCCGCCGGCATCTACTACGGTTACTGTAGCTACGCCATTAACATTTTTACCTGCTACCTTTGTTGACATGGCAATGTCAGCCACATGCATAGCATTCGGAGGTGCGCCTTGTGGTGTAGCACTTGCTTCACCGGAGTAACCACTCTCGTTGGTAGAAGTGTCGACCGCCGTGACCACATAATAGTAGGTCGTGCCATTCGAGACGCTGTTGTCGGTGTAGTCCGAGCTGCTCAGAAGCGAGCCGTTGATCTGGCTGTATCCGCTGCCCGAAGTTGTTGACCGATATACATTGTAGCCGTCCAAATCGCCTTCGCCGTTGTCGTTCCAGTCGAGCGAGACCGTCGCATCGCCTGCCGTTGCCGCCAGGCCCGTAGGAGCGGCCGGTGGCGTGGTATCTGTAGGATCGGTCGTTGCCGATTCGGCGGTGGAAGGAGCGGTCTCGTTCTGGTTAGGCGACAAGTCACGAGCCTTGACGGTGTAGGTGTACGTGGTATCCGGCGACAGGCCGGTATCCTCGTATGTTGGGCTTGCCTGCCAGTCGCTGTCGCGTCCGCCTCCGGCCGTACATGTGAAATAGTACTGGACTCCACTGGGATCGGACGCCGGGTCAGCTTCCATTGCAATCGAGGTGCTGCCGGTTGCATAGGGCGCAGTCTGCCATGTCATCGGGTCCGGTGTAGGAGGTGTAGTGTCTTCCTCACCAGCTTCCTCGATTTCCACAAAGCAAATCTTTGCGTTTACCGCGCCGGCTGCGGTTGTGATTGTAAGGCGGCCGTCCGTAACAGAAACGGTAAGATTGTATTCATCGAAGTTGTCGTATGGATCCGGGTCCGTAATAACAGTGCCTTCAACATCCAGATTGTTTATAAAGTCAGCGTTGCTCGGGTCACCACAGCCAATAACCAAATCGTAGGTACCATTAGGCAGCGACATCTCCCAGGTCCTGTTACCGGCTTTCTGCATGTGAGCAAGGGTATCCCATTTCTGGTCTGTAATGGCATCGCGGTCCCGCATGTCAGCGGTTATGTCGATATCCCAGCCGTAACTGTTACCGTTGCCCCTGTCTGCGTAGACTTCGCCGTAGTCCGGCAGGTATCCGCTTGGAATCCATTTTCCTGAAGGCTGAAAGTTGATATGAAGATGACTCTCAGAGACCTTTAGATGGTCAATATTGGCACCGCTGGAACCTATGGCCGTTGTCCTGATTGTATTCGTGCCCGCCTGTAGGGTTATACCGCTGAGGGTGTTGTATCTCCATGTAGTCCAGTAACCTGTTGACGGGAAGCTCAAGCTCGGTTCGATTATCTGACCGTTTATTCTTACTTCCAACGGCCTGTCGCCGGAGTATAACGCGTAGCGCCACTGGAGATTATATTCACCTGAGCCGGGTACATCTACGGTCCATTCAATCCAGTCACCTGAAGCGTTCTGGTAGTCCAGGTAACCTGTGCCGGTGTAGCCGCTGTTGGAGTTAGCAAAAATCGGTCCACTGTAAGCGGCGTCTTCGGCCTCGGCGACGGTATTCCAATCCACAATATTGGCAATAACAACGGCAGTGGCTAACTCACCTGTCGAATCGGCGATGGTATAGTAGAAGAAATCTATACCTTTAAAAGCCGCCGGTGGCGTGTAAGTCAGCTCGTCGCGGCCGCCCGGACCCGTGCCCGGCGAAAGAGTTATCGAACCGCCGGCGTCAGATAAGGAATCGAAGCTGGAAAGATTAATGGTGTCGGCGTTAATATCAAAATCATTGCCCATTATGTCAATGGTCACACCGCCGGAATCACGGATAATCTCTTCGGCGTCCAGTGATGCGTAAGGCGGGAAACTGTTAGCGGTGTAAGTACCCAGGTCGGTCAGGTCGCTCAAACTGTTGTCACGACGGCCAAGAATCGTCTCCACCGAGGGGCCGCAGTAGCGGCCATATTGATTACCGCACATGAGCGTCGGACCTTCGGGACTGTCTGCATGGTAGTCACCGCAAGCCCAGTTGTGGCCTATTTCATGGCGCCAAACAATGTCGAACGAACCGTCGCTGCTCATACCGTTAACCGAATATCGCCCGGGCATATAGGCGACTCCACCGCCAATGGCGGGTGAGGCCAGGCCGATTTTCAAGCAGTAGTCAAGGGCATCGGCCTGGTTGTTATTCCATTCGGCACCAAGTAAGGATAAAAGAGACGTGCCGGTAGTGCCCTCGTAGGGACAGTGGGCCTGAGAAGTGCGGATAATCACCCGTTCCAGGACAGGCATAAGAAGGGCATCTCGCATATAGATGGCCTTGAGCTGGCACGCGGAGAATTCTATCATTTCCAGTGACCGTGGAACGCTGGAACTCCAACGCTGAGTATAGGCCCTATAGTCACTATCCACGCCCAGGCCGTACTCATAAGTCGTAGTACCGGCGTGTCCCGGGGTAACTGAAGGCTTCGAAGGCGGCGTAAATATGGGATCCGCCATGCCCCTTGTGTCTGTAACCGTATCGCCCAGAGTAAACCATGTGGCACCCCTGTCAAAATATATCTTTGTTTGTAAAGTGTCGTCGGAGAGCAATATGCCGGCGACTAAAGCTCCGGGATATTCGTCCACATAACCCAGGTAAGTGCGAACCTCGCCCGGTGTGTAAGTGTCATAGCCACCGGAATCGTTTTGTACCAGCACCTCGAAATAGGAACCGCGAAGAGTTTCCATTGTCATCTGAAGTGTGATAGTCTCACTTTGATACGTGACTGTCTGCATCAGGGTAGCCGGGGCCTGTGAAAATACGGGTCCTGAAAATGCCACCGCGAATAGCAGGCAATAGAATAACAGCTTTCCACTGACAATATTTTTCTTAGTCATGTCTACCTCCATTTATGTAATTTACTCCCGTTCCTGTTAAGTACTATACATCTGGTAATGTTGGCCTGCGTGTGAATGCCGGAACTGCTCAGCAATTTGCACGCAGGCCAAGCTATCTGAACGGGACCACCAGGGAAATACTATTTGACGTGATTCTTCTGCCGGTTTGTACTTTGTCGTTAGTAGTGAAAACTGATGCCACTTAGGATCCCCCAAGCAATGCCAAGTCAATCTCTGCAAATCTTAACAATCAACGTCATTGTCACTATCTGCGTCCTTCCGGATGCAAGATAGAGTGCCTGTACAATTGTTATTAGGCCCCCGGCAGCACTATCGCCTTAGCGAATACAGGAACGCAAACAGATGGTTACTTGTCGTATCCCGTTCCTTTCGGTGCTTTAGACCAATTGGAGTCTGGGACAATTGTGTACCTTTTGGGGTGGGTGTCAAGCGAAATAAATGAGGGCCCTGTTTTTTGGGTTTTTAAGAGGCGTTCAGGGAGTAGGTTGAAACGGAGCAGGAGTGATTCCGGGCAGCGGCATACAAACCAAATCTGTCCCATTAAGGCAGCCTTCCTAACGGAGCAGGAGGGATTCGAACCCCCGGTACCTTACGGTACAACGGTTTTCAAGACCGTCGCGATCAACCACTCTGCCACTGCTCCGGATTTTTGTTTATATCACTTTACCTGATTTTAATCGGCGTGAAAACCCTAAAACTGTGCTGAAAATTGTGTTTATGACACAAAACAGTATAAGGCTTCCGGGACTTTATGTTAGTCTGTGTAGATTTTTGTCTCAGGCTTGAGGCATTTTTGCGCCTTGCCGGGCTTGAGAAATTTGGGCTTATTAATGGCAGGAATTTCATCCCTGCCGGGGCCTCCCGAGATCAGCTCATTAAGCTCTATAGCTCGCTTTGCCGTGTTTGTATTCCAGCCTTTTAAGCCTTTCCGGCGAGGGCTTGTATCGGAGGGTTTGCGATATGCATGAAGGTTACCTGACGGCGCCAATATCCAAACCAAGACCAATATCGTCGCGAAGAACATCAAAGTTTTGTTTTTTCTGTTATTCATTTCAATTTCGACAGTAAATCGGCACTTTTTAGGCCTTTGACCATGAATACGAAGTGCGGAGCAATTGTGTTCTATTTGGCCGGTGTAGGAACAGGGAGAGTTAGGCCGGGTGTTAATCTTCAAATTCAGCATGTTTTGCCTTTGACCCACCACCACGTTGATGGCGGGCAAGAATTGGGTTTGTATTGGGTTTGTATTGGGTTTGTATTGGCTTTGAATTGGGTTTGTATTGGCTTTGAATTGGCTTTGAATTGGCTTTGATTGGCTTTGAATTGGCTTTGAATTGGCTTTGTTTTCCCAATTGACCAAGTGTCCATTCTGTCGTAATCCTTTGTTAATACCTTATTTACGTTCAACTTGACTTTTTGGAAATTGGCTTTGTTTTGCATAAAAAGTTTATTTTTTCGTACGTAAGCTTTCGTACTTGTCAGGAGCCAGTTTCCAGTTGCCTGTTGCCAGTTGTTAGTAGCTCGTAGATCGTGGTTCATAGTTCGTAGCCTTGAATCTGAAATCCTAAATGCTAAGCTCTAAATCCTAAACAAATCCTAATTACCAAAATATAAATGTTCAAAACACTGGCTTTCCAGCCA
>JAOUFU010000226.1 GCA_029858035.1 Phycisphaerae bacterium | reverse complement strand
TATTAAGCACCGAGTTTGGCTCCAGAATAAGGTCCTTGACGTACATCACCTCGTAAAGCCCGCCATTGCCGAAGTCGAAACGGTTGGTCAGGTTCACCTTCGCTCCAATATCAACCTTGAGCTCTTCAATCATCCAGCTATTGGTATCGAAAACCGGCACATCATTAACCTCGCAGAAAAATTCGTTATTAGTGTCACACGAACTGCTGCTGAACAATCCGTCCAAACCCCGGAGTTCCAAAAGGCCGCCACGCGTGTTGCCAATTCCTTCTGTAATCGTGACGAATATTCGGTTGTTCGCAATTACCCCGGCGAACACCGATGGGTCCAGGTCCATATAGCGGTCACCGTCGGCGTGAATGTCATTGCCGACGATGCTGACAGTATCTTCAATAAAGAACTGACCGTAAGGTGCTCCCGCTTCAGCGGTGATTATGCTGTTTGAAATATCCACATCGCCTTCGAAACTGGCGCGGTTGACCTGGATATTCGCGTTGCTGAGATGAACAGAGTCTCTAACGAGTAAAAGGCCGTCGCATTGGATTGTACCATTTAAGTTCGGATCAGTATCATGGGCGAGGTTAACAATAGCATCACCCTCGATAATGAGTTCTGCACCTTCCTCGACGTATATATCACCTGGGCCATTAACGTCCGTGCTGATGACCATAGAGCCGGTTACCGTAAGCAATGTTCCTTCATCGAGGTTGATACGTCCGGGACCATAAAACCAGCTCGAGTAAACAACCAGTCTGCCCGCCTCAAGGGTAAGGTCACCCTGAAGATTAATATTACTAATTCTAATCAGGCCAAGGTCAGGCTCATTAGGGGCATTACTATGCTGGAAGACGACGTTACTGAATGTCGGACTACTGAGATTGCATAAAATTCCACCTGCTTTGTCTACGGCTGTGTTATGGTTAAAAACACAATCCTTGAACATAAATTGAGAGTTTTCTGTCCGAATTCCTCCGCCAATATTGGCGATGCTGTTGGTTATCATAAAACCGTCTAAGACTGCAAAGACACCCTTTATTGATTCAAAGTCGACCGCTCGGCCTGCGTGACCGCAATCAATTGTGACAAACGAAATCGGATTGCCTTCTCTGCGGACAATTACAGACTTACGTCCATAATCCAGCTCGTAGTTACCCTCTCCGCTGTATGTCCCTCCGGGTAAGACGAGAACTGTGTCGCCATCGCCGACAGCATTGAGCCCACCCTGAATGGTCTTCTTTGGCCCGACACCACCACCCCGAGGATATGGGGCATGGCCATCGTAGGAGTCATTCCCGTCGATGGTGTCCACAAAGTACTGTTGTCCATATGGATTGCTACTGTAGAGTTCAAATTCATCCAGGTTCTTAAGTTGATCACCATCTTGGTCGCGAATGGGATCAGCGGTGTTGGGGTCACCGAAATATTTCCTTTCCCAGAAGTCCGGCTGGCCGTCGCCGTCGGTATCAAGAAACTCGTCGGAACCAATATCTATGCGTCCAAACATTACCCGATTTTCGGCGTCAATATCGTTTGGAGAATTCGGATCGATGACAAAGAGGGGATCTCCGAGATTGATGCAAGGCGAGCCGGACCGCAGGTGACCATCAGGGGTCAAAAGTGGATCCAAATCAATATTTCCTTCGCCGGGCCAGCCACCTTGAACTAAGCTGTAACTGGCAGTTGACGCAATTAAATCAATAGGATTATTTCCCCAAATAATGGAATTGCTAATATCACCGGACCCCAGGAAGATACTCGGAGAGGGTATCACTGATGAGTTCCAGGCGACAGTACAGTTTGTAAGGGAGCAATTAGAATGTGCGATTCCCCCAGAATTAAGAGCAGTGTTGCCAATAATAGTGCATCCGTTAAGCACACCATCGCACATCCAAAGACCTCCACCCAGCCCACTAAACAAATATTCGGTTGAATTGTTTGCTATCTTACAATTTGTGATATACCCATCGCAGTAAGCCAGACCTCCACCTCCAATGCGACTCGTATTCCTGTTGATAATACATCTTTCTATTCTGCCATCACAGTATGCAATTCCACCACCTATGTAACTTGTGTTATTGCTTATAACACATCTTTCAATAGTGCCATTACAGGCGGCAATTCCGCCTCCCGTACCAGCCCAGTTGTTCGTTATGATGCAATCTCTAATGGCAGCATGAGTCCCTAAGCCATAAATTCCGCCGCCATATTCATCTGTTCCTCCTCCGGTAATAGTGAGGCCGGCGATTACACAATCTTCAAGGAATCCAGCTAAGATTATCACCGGGCCTTCCGGCGTCGTAGAATTACTATCGAGGTCGCCATCAATGATTGTGCCGGCTACCACGGAGGGATCATTTGGGTCGCTGCTTCTCAAAATAATGTTTTTACCTGTAATGACGAGATGCTCGTGATAGGTCCTCTCCGGTGAAACTACGATTTCGTCGTAAGGAACGGCAGCATTGATGGCTGATTGAATCGTACTGTGGTACGTATTCTGTGTAATATTGTGAACGGGCATGGAAGGATTGGACAAAGTAAGATTAAGATTATTGGCATCCTGTTGTCCATAAGAAGTCACTTCGATTAGCAGCGGAACCCCACCATCAACGGGCAGATTAATAAATGATTGGGAACCGTCCCCACCATTATCATCACAAGCCACCTCCGTAAAATTGCTATTGCAGTCACCCGTAAATATGGCCAGTACCGTATCATAGCTGCTGCCGTTGGTTGACACGCCGATCCACTCGTTGGTCGGAGGTGTGTAGGTAAACCAGACACTATGCGATTGTTGTGGGAACTCAGAATCCCCGCACGACAGGCATGGATCATCAACAGAGGTTGTGGCAGCAGATACGTCCAGGCCGCTCAAGATAAACGGAGCCTCGGAGATTACTTCTGCCTGATTACATTCATCATTGTCTGGAGGAAGCGGAGGCCCGGCGGCTTTTAAAACAAGGCCCCACGGTGCATCAAGGCCACCACTGCCGGAGGAGACAAATTGGTCTATGTAGACACCTGTCGTGCCATCGTAACGCAGAACCTGGTCATTGTTTTCACTGCTTACATAGAGGTCGTCGTTGCCGTTGCTGTTTCCATCAGGGCCAAATATTAATCCTGTGGGCCTACCAGGGCTGGGACCTCCTGAATTAAAGATTCCCATATACGCCCCCGTCGTCCCATTGTAACGATTGATCCTGTCATTGCTATTGCTACTGACATAAAGGTTTCCGTCAGGGCCGAAGACTAAGCCAACGGGGCGAGATAATCCACCACTGCCGGGAGGGACAAAAGTGTCCATGTAAGCCCCCGTGGTTCCGTTGTAGCGAATGACACTGTTACCCATATAGCTACTAACATAAAGGTTTCCATCAGGTCCGAAGACCAAACCCATGGGACCGGATAATCCACCACTGCTGGGTGTAACAAATGTGTCGATATAGGTACCTGTGACTCCGTTGTAACGCAATACTCTGGTGCCATTAAAGCTACTGACATAAAGGTTTCCATCGGGACCGAAGGTCAATCCCGTAGGTTGTCTCAGCATGAAGCCGCTTGTGACAAATACGTCCATGTAGGCGCCGGTAGTCCCATTGTAACGTATGACCCTGTCGTTGTTATAACTACAGACATATAAGTTCCCATCAGGTCCATATACCATTCCTTTTGGAGCAGACAGCCCCTCACTTCCAGCAGAAATAAAATCATCAATAAACAGACCGGTGGACACACTATAGCGTTTGATGCTATTTGTCCCGGAGCTTGCGACCAACAGCTCGTAGTCCGATGCTGTGCTTTTGGAAGCATTTACGCCGAATAAGCAAAGAAAAGCTATAACAACTTTAATTCGTAATCTCATCTCTCGTTTCCTTTAAGAAAGCCAACTTTATTTTGATGAATTACTCTTCTGAGCCGCTGTCCGTATCGACACAGATAATTTATCCCAAAGCAACAGGAGGCCTTATTCCCACGGGAAATAATGATATTATCAGGGAAGTATTTTGATTTGTTGATCTACACATGTTTTGGCCTCACAAAAAATCCCTGTTGCTGCATCTTGTTGCGTATCACAAGGCCTGCGCTATCATCATGGCAATTCCGGGAGGTTTGCTAAAAGAACCGCATTTTAACTATCCTCCTCCCGGAGGGCCTAAAATATGTCAATATAAGTAGTATATGGGCTGGTATCCTCGTTTTCAAGAAAAAATGCCCGATAACTATTCAGCTTCAGCACCAACATCGCAAATGCAGGATGCTGCAGAAAGCACATTTTCGCACACCCGTGGTTGTATTCTGAAATTTCACTTGACAAAAGTGCCTAAACGATATCGGCGGTTGTCGTCAATGTCGCCCTGCAAAGAAGCGATGGGTAGGTTTTGTGCTGCTTTCTCCACTAAGGTTATATAAATTATCCACCTATATAGGCTCTATTATAGCTCTTCAGATGACAAAATATTTTAAATTTTTTGTGAAATTTTGTACCTTCGTTTTCAATCCACAGCCATAAACCGCCTTACCGCTGGGAACCGTTCCCGTAAAGTGCCCATATTTCAGCATCGGATAAGGCGCCATCATAAATGCGGACCTCGTCAATTTTACCGCCGAAGAACGCATTAATCGTGGAATCGTATGACTTTGCTCCTATCACCAGATTCTTATCAGGCGTTGTGCTCCCTGTTTCCAGGTCAAACGTTCGCCTGCCCCTAAGCTCTCCATTCAAATAGATTCTCACGTCCTTATCGTCGTACACTCCAACTACGTGATACCAACTGCCAAACGGAGCGGAATTTCGGCCGGTCTGCACGAGAACATATCCCTTCCAGGAAGACTCCACACCAAAAGAGAATCCTGAGATTTTGGAATTCCATGTTGCCAGATAACCAAAAACGCTCACTCCTCTCTGTGGTGTACGAGACGTTGTTTCTGAAGAGGTCCCGGATCTCCAAACCTCAAAATCGCCGATTTGGTCCAGTGGTGTAATAGTATGAACACGAGGCTTTGATTCTGAAGAGGTCCCGAGGCTCCGAATTTCCGAATCGCTCCTTCGTCCGCCGGATCGCATCTTGCATATTATATAACCGTTTTCGGTCTCCAAAACAGGCATGACCCAGGCCGATATCGTAAAGCTGCTGCTCCGCATGAACCTCAAAGAAGGATCATCTGGCACTTCAACATAGTCGTCAACGCCGTCAAAACTCAATGCGTTGTTAAACCGCCCTGCCGTCCATTCCGCCCCGTGGACGGTTCCGTTATTCCTGCCGGCCGAGTCGTTAGCGGTTGTCCCTTGGCCGTCATCGAACTTCCAGTACGCAACCATCTGCGGTGGCGGCGGTGGCCTCCAGCCTAAAGCCCGCAGCGCCCCAAGCAGTTCCTCGATTGCCTGCCGAAGAACTTCTCTTGACTGTTCCTCACTCGCTATCATCCGGCTGACCTTCTGCTTTGCCTCGGACACATTCCATCTGCTCAAATCCCCGTACTTACCGCTTGCCAGTAAATCCTCAAGTGATTGGTACAAAAGTGTTTCTCTCTTTATAGCCGCATCAATCGTTTGCATCGCCGCACGTCGTTCCTCAAGTGCCTCCTGCAGACGAGCACGCACGGCAATAACCTCTTTGTTCTCAATTGGTTTGTCGACGAGCCGGGACTCAGCTAATTCCGAATCGGCCGGTGACGGCAGGTCGATGGTTTGAAAAACAAGCGTGTCCAATGCGGTTCTGTTCTCACGCTGCGCCACCCGAATCGTATACACGCCGGGCTCTTTTATCCTCCAAACCGCGGTGTCGGGACTTCCCGCTGTACTACTGTACGGCGTGCCCCCTACCCCCCTGTTGTCCCAGTACCAACCACCCTTAAACTGATGGAATATAAAGTAATCCGGCCCCGCACCTTTCGGTATTGTCCCATCGGGCTTGAGGATAAATGCAAAGAGTGAGTCGGTATTCAAATCCTGACCAAGCCATCGCGCATAAAGCCGGTAGGTACCCGGCTTCTCAACAGCCACCTTGTAGTCAATAAATGCGCCACCGTATGAGCTGTCAGTAGGAGCAATCGAGTAAGACAGGATGCCCATAATCACCATATAGTTTCCGCGCGCCTTTTGCTTCTTATCAGCCGCTTCAATTGACGTATCTTTACTGTCAATTGCCGGCCTTTTTGCTGTGGGTGCCTCTTGCCCATTGACAGGGCCTTCAATGAATTTATGGTCCCTTCCGTCAACTTCCCACCATCCTGCATCGGCTGAGGAGCTCCGGCTGCTGTAGTGCTCGGCTTCAATAACAAAACGCGAACTGTTATTGTCCTCCGCGAAGTCATCCAGGAACACATTGTCCCCACGCACAACAGGCACGGCGCCAAATGCAAGCCATACCAGGATGGCTGCCAACAATAGAACCGTTTGTCTTGCTTTCATTTTTCTGCCCTTTCAAAATCAGTCCAGAAGTGTTCATTTCCTTACAGATTTTTTATCTATACCCAACGCTTTTAATGCATCTTCAAGCTCTTTGCTGCTGTCACCCAGCCCGGCTTTTGACCGCTCACTATATAGTATTGCAGCGCGGATTTTCTGCTGTGCTGTTACTATGTCGTTACTGTCCAGAGTGCCGTAATCTCCACTTTCAAGCAGATTTCCAAGTGCCTCGTACGCTGCCACCTCTTGTTCCGACGCCGAATCTATTTTCTTCAAAGTCTCAAGAAAAATCACAGCAGCGTCGGCATAATCATCTATTCCTTCATGCAGTTTCGCCCCATGCCGGTAAGACAGCGGCTCACCGAGCACTTCCAGAAGATTCTCACGCGTCGGCGGAACCAAAACTCGCTGCTTGGCATTGGTAAGAGTCACAAAGCCCAGCAAAATAATCAATGTCACCGCCAGGACCGACCAGGCGTACGGTTCCTTTTTGAATTCCGATATCATAGCAATCCGTTTTTTCAGATTAGACTTATCTTCCGACACGGCGGCTATGATAGGCAGACCGCGGGCCTGCGAAAACTTTTCCAGCAACCGGACAATTGTCATGCCGTATTTCTCGGATTCGTCAATGCCCATAGTCGACAACACGGATGCGTCACACGCCAATTCCCTGTCCTGTCGCATCCGGTAAAAAGCGTACCACACCAAAGGATTAAACCAGTGTATGACCAGAAGCAGGGTCGTTATCCAGCCCAGAAGTATATCGCAGCGCTTCAGATGCGATAGTTCGTGAAGAAAGATATGGCGCAATTCCTTTTCACTATGAGTCTCTACTACGCCCACCGGCAGCAGCAGCCGGGGCCGAACAAATCCAAACAGGGCGGGGCCCTTGACCTTGTCGGTTACGATACTT
>JAOUFU010000225.1 GCA_029858035.1 Phycisphaerae bacterium | reverse complement strand
CATCTTCATAAAGCCCGGCTGCCGCCACCGTGCCGTAGGCAAAATGAGAATCGTAAACGTCTCAATCCCCGCCTTCGACCCCGAAGACGAATACTTCGATTAAAGAAAATCGGATAACTTTGGTAGGGTGGGGCTTGCCCCACCATTATTTTTTACCGAAGCATGAGCGGTGTGTTCACGTCCAAGAAGTTGCCTCTGAGAATCCAGGCGCCAGGTCCTTGCGGCAGTGTAACTTTGTCTCGAGCATTCATTGTCGGATTTGAGAAGACCTCGCCGGTCAACGGATTAAAAACCTGGAAACGCACGGGTCGTCGCGCTTCGAGCGTGACGCCGCTGCTCAGTATGCCCATCGGAAAACATATGAATTCACAACCCTTGGCGCTGCCGATGTTGCGGTGGCAGCCGTTGGTCGGACTACTCACGTCGGGCCAGTATCGGTTGGCTTGGCCTTTGCAGAACACAGTGAAAGGCGCGCTCGCTTCAAGGCCGTTGTTGCGCACCCAACCAGCAAGGTCACTCGGCAGCAATCGGCGGAGGTATTGATACGCATTGATGCCGGCCGTGTTCTCAAATCGGTCTTCTTCGCCCGAAGGCGGACAGCAGTTCACATAACCATACACGCCCGCACGCGAGTGATAAACGTAGGCCGGCAGATTAGCGACGTAGGCAAATACCGCGGCGGCACAGAGCTTGATGGGGTTGTTCTCCGAACTCACGGATGAGCCCGGTCCTATCGGTTCGTTACTGATCACCGGCGGCACCCCTCGCAGGTTACCTGCGCGGTAACAATCGCGAACGGGTAACCAGCCGCCTTCAATCGTGCGCAGGTCACGACTGAAGTGTACCGTGGCCAGGTCCGCCGCGCTGCCGTGGTAAAGCGAAGTAATGCCGGCGTCACTTGTGTCGTAGTTGGAGGTAATGGCGACCGGCACGGCCGTGCGATCGGCCAGATACTCCGCGAACTCGCGCAGGTCTGCGATGCCTTGAGGGCCGGGGAAGCCGTTTTGCCAGGCTTCGTTGGCCACTTCGAGATAGAGAATCTTGTGCTCGCGGCCCGCGATGTTCGCGAGGATGCCGTCCAGGTGAACCATCCGCGCGGACTTATCGGGCATGACATACTGGGCGTCCGCAAAAATGGTCACCTCGGAGCGCAAGCCATGCTGCGCGACAAGGTCGATCAAGTCACGAAATTGCTGCCAGTAGTCGGGCCAAGCCTCTACAGGTTTGCCGGCGCTGTTGGTGAAACTCACCGGCGCAATCTCAAGCCCGTCCCAGTTCACCATTGAAAGGATGCGCACGTAGTTGAATCCCTTCGCGGACAGAAGTGCCAGGTCGCTGCTCAGCCGCGAGCGGTCGTACTTGGCCCGGCGCAGGGCCTGGAAATAAGATACGCCCAGCCCCAGAAAAGGGCCGTTGTTGTCGCACAGTGACTTACCGGCCAGATGAACTATGTTCTCCCCGTCGGGAACGGAATTTGCATCCACGCCGAACATGTGCCCGGCTTTACTCCAGGGTCCCCACTTGCCTGCATCTCCAAGCCGGACGAAGACTTTGTAGGTGGCGAGGTTCGGCAGCGGCCTAGTCCATGCAAAGTCGCGGTCGGAACCGACTTCGCCCGAATCCCAAACGGCAGCAGAGTCCGGGCGATTCTCACTCGTCACGCGCATATGGTAGCGGGTGTGTCTGTCACCGATCCAGCGAACAAAGACCAGCGGACCGATTACGGTCTCGCCTTTGACAGGCTCTGTCACCCTCGGCGCGCCCGGCGTCTTACGCGAGAAGTCCCAGACCTTGACATTGCTGAAGATAGCCCCGATTGGCGCGCCCGCATCGGCCGCTCGCCGCGTACTGGCCGCAATGCGCACGCTGAGCCCCGCAGGATTCCACTCGCCCGCCACCGACGTGGTCAGAAGGAGTGCACCGTCACGGTATACCTTCAGAACGGCGTTGCCCTCACCGTCGGGTCCCCATTCTTCACGGAAATGATATGTCTTTTTCGAATTCCACGAGAGCCTCGCCGTATCCGGCTCGACGTAGTTTGGCTGGATTTGCCAGACGATTTCCATTGCATCGTTCTTGGCGGTGTCGAGACCGCCGATCTTGCGAATGAAATGCTTGAATGGATTGTCGCGGTAGGCGTTGTTGTAGTTGATGTCCGAGTTGCCAAACGTATAGTCGTACATGTGGAATAGTTCGGTCTTGTCCTCCATGCCGGCACGGCATTCATTGGGATCCAACCCGCGCACGTCGAACTCAATCGCCCCCTTGGTGATGGTCAAAACGTGCCAGTAAATCGTATCGTCCTTAGCCGTGACCTGCCACCCGCCGGCGACAAATTCGCCCCCCGATCGTGTGCCCAGCGTGGCCCCTTGCAGAGGGTCGTCCAGGACCAGAGCCGCTTGGGCTATGGGCCCCAAGTGCAACAATGGGCACGCCGCAAAAAACACAGGTACAACGAGAGTTACGAATTTCGTAGGCATCAGTGAGAATTATAAGGCGGAGAGCACAGAAATGCAAGTACTGTTGTTCAGTAGCTCGTCTCTATAGTGCGTCGGATTTCTTGCTGAAATCAAACGCATATCCTGCGGATATTGGGCTGCTTGTCTCTGTGACGCCGTTTGCAACTTCAGGACCGAAATACGTGGCTAATATCTAACTATATTCCCGCCTGCCCGAATCCCTGCAAGTCTCAGGCAGGGACCCGGTTAGACAGGGATCCAGCTATTTATGTGCTCATAAAGCACTTTGTTGGTCATTTTTTCCCCATTTTGTTCCTTTTAGGCTTTTTCTTTGCTAAAAAAACACCGTTCTTTGCTCGTACATCGAGTATCCGGTATCAAGTAAATTTTTTCAAAAAAAGTTCGATTATCATTGAACATTATGGCCCAGTTTGGTATAATACATACAACAGTTTAGAATTAAAAATGTAGAATGTAAAATTGATTAATCAAAAGTCTGTAGTCTTGAGTCTGCCTTCTGCCCTCTGCCCTCTGCCTTCTGTTAACTATCTACGAACAAAGGAGCCTGTCCTGAGCGTAGTCGAAGGAAACTATAAACTCGCAGAAATGCTTTCCTATCCTGCGCAGTTTAACATAATGTTAAAATACAAAAATGTAAAATTTCTGCAACATTTTGCAAAAAAAGTGCGCGCTTTTTGACTACTTTTGTCAACTTTCCGATACATTTCTGCACGTTTTTGCACCATTTTTTTCTTGCCCTTTTTACCCATATCTCCCATGCTGCCAATCAACATCTATTTTTAGACTAAAACCGAATACCCCCAAGAGAAGAACCAAAAAAAACCGCAATTTTCCCCCATTTTTTAAAATTTAAAAAATTTCATTTCTCAATCATGTTAATCTGCGCAATTTATGCCATAGGTATTTATGCCCAAGGTATCCTCAGCACCGACATTTCCACCGGAACAAAAAACCGCGATTTCGTGTTGCGACAATTCAAACTCGCAGATGCGCCCGTGGCGGGCCAATTTCACCTACCCTAAAAGCAGTAGAAAGGCGGTATTTTTGAACACCCTTTACAGAACAGCCAATGAACAGTATTATATCCGGCGTTATTGCCGATGTAGCTCAATGGTAGAGCACAGCTTTCGTAAAGCTGGGGTTGAGGGTTCAAATCCCTCCATCGGCTTTATGAATCTTCAGGAAAAATACAATTTGCTTCAGGAAGAACTCAAAAAGCTGGGTAAAGTTGTGGTTGCGTACTCCGGCGGGGTGGATAGCACCTTTCTTCTAAAGGCCGCTGTCGATACGCTTGGTGCCGAAAATGTATTGGCTTGTATCAGTGCCGGTGTTGCCGAGCCGAGTAACCAGCTCAAAAGGGCGGCGGAACAGGCGAGAAATATTGGTGCCGAGCTTCAGATCATCGAGACGGATGAGCTTGATGACCCCAAATTTACATCCAACAAGGCCGACCGCTGCTTCCACTGTAAATCGCATATTTGCAGGATTCTCATGGATATCGCTAAGAAAAAGGGCTTTGACCACGTCGTCTTCGGGACCAATTACGACGACCTTGACGATTTTCGGCCGGGTAACCGTGCAATTAAAGTCTTTGGAATCCGCTCGCCGCTGGCCGAGGCCGAGCTAACCAAAGACGATATCCGCCGGCTTAGCAGAGAAATGAATTTGCCCACCGCGGATTTGCCCTCGTCTCCTTGCCTGGCTTCGAGAATCGCCTATGGGCTGGAAGTGACTGAGCAAAGGCTCAAGCAGGTTGATGAAGCCGAGGAGTTTCTGAGGCAGTTGGGCCTGGTAGAGTTTCGCGTTCGTCATCACGATACCGTTGCTCGAATCGAGGTTAATCCGCAGGATTTTGATAAGGTTACGAAAGAGCCGAACCGCATGAAGATAATCGAGAAGCTCAAAGCGCTCGGCTTTAAGTTCGTAACCGTCGACCTGCAGGGCTTCCGTTCCGGCTCACTAAACGAACCGCTCTCGGACGAGGAGAAGAAAAAGAGCCTTTGACTTAATATCAGTAACTTATAGAAGGATTGTTTGCCTATGTGATAAGTCGGCAATGAAAAAACCGGGGCTTGCGTATTAAAACACCCTGATTGACTTTTTTTCCTCGAACTGATTGCGATAATTTGCCGGATGATACAATTTGAAATCTATTGCGCGTATGTATTCTTCCGGCCCGCAATGGCGAACATTTTCAATCAGTGACGATATTTGCTTCTGCGAACGAAAAGCGGCAATCGCATTGAGTTTGTTTTCCAGATAAGAAATCGGCGTGCGCATCCTCAAAGTCGGAGGGACAGGGAAATCGCAATAGACAGCAAATGTGTGGATGTAGGGCACATTAGTTAAGGGCTTGCCCAATTCCGGCCAGATATTACCCGCCGCGTGAAACAGGCTGATAAGGAATTCCTCATAAATAATACGATGATCGGGATGCAGGTCGTTATGAGTTGGCAGGAAGCATTGGGTCGGCTTTATCTTTCGCAGCCAATAAGTAAAATTATTCTGCAGCCCTGTAAAACCGCTGATTGCCAGAGGGTCATTTGCCTCGGCCTCGCTCCTGCCGCGATAATGATTGATTTGGCAGTCCGGGAAGCCGAGCCAGACAATATTTTTCTTCGGCACACCTAATTTCTGGTAGCATTCGAAACTTTCATTGCGCCTGATTTCAGCAATGGTCTCTTTTTCTTTTATGCTGCAGTAGCCCTGGCTGCCGTCTGTAACGATGACAATATGCACGGGCACGCGTTCTCGTTTAGCTAACTGAATAAGCAGGCCCGCGCCCAAGGCCGCATCGTCATCGTGGGGACTTACCATCAGGAAACGCTCGCTTTTTCCCTGCCAGTGCCGCGATACATCGGCGAGCTTCGTTCCTACCCGCCTTTCATTTCCTACTAATCGTATAAATTCAAATTTCTCTTGTTTCATTTGCTTACTCTTAGTCTTTTTCTTTCAAATAGACAATTACTGACAGGTTCACAGCATTAATTTGTCAGACCTGCGATAGCGGCACCAATCAATGTCGCGTTTTCTACGTTTATAATCTCGTAGAACACTCCTTTTTGGTTTACGAGGTAGTCTTTCAGATAATACTCAACTCTCCGTTTGAGCGACTTTAAATGATAAAAAGTTGTTCCTTCTGCGACGATACAGACCGGCCGGCAGGGATTATGGCCTTTGCCGCTTTTGATAGCAGCGGAGGACAAATTGATGGCTGTCAGTTTTGCAGCTCGCTCTATTAATCTATCAATCAGGTAGTATGCTGTGGCGAGGTCTTTTTCACCCGCTGATTGTAAGGCGGATGATAGAGGCCCACTCTTAGCTTCTGGATAGGACATAAAGTCGTTGACATCTTTTGTGCTTATTTCTTTGATTTCCTTCAGCTTCTCGGCGGATTTTTTAGATAAGAGCCCTTCTTCGGCTGCCGCGCGGACGGTCCATAAACAAATCGGGCCGAGATAGGCGCCCGAAATCATCTTTTCAAATGTGTACATTCCCGGGCTGTTTGACGACTGGTCGAAGTCTTTATCTATTTTTCCCTGTGGTGCTTTGTCGAAACCGCCTGATTCGACATTTACTATCTGGCTTTTGGTAAGGTCCAGGTCTTTTGTTTTGATGATGTTCTTATTGGTCTCGATGTAGCTGCAGTTTGTCCCTGTGCCCAGGATAAAGCCGATATAGGTTTCAAAAGACATGCCTTTAACGTCCGCCCTGCCTGCCAGTAGAGTGGCGACCGTATCATTGAGGAGGATGATATTTTTTTTATCGCCATTTTTAGAACTACTGATGGCCAAATTTAGATTTTCGCCAATCATGTTGCCTGCGACTTCATCAGCTTTTATTTCTTTGGAGAAAAATAGAACCCGGCCGTCTTTATTTGGAAATATTTCAATGGGATATGAAAAGCAAAAGCCTATGTTCGCACTTTTATCGACGACTTCATCTAAATAGCCTGCCATCGTGTTGAAGAATTCATCTTTGCTGACTTGCTGTTTTACTCCCGGCATGGAAAAGAGCTTGAAATTCTTTATTTTAGAGTTTCCTTCCTTGTCGAAGCTAAGAGTTGCCACACGAAAGTTAGTCCCGCCGGCGTCCATGACGATGACAGGCTTATTAAGTGGAATCTTTCTCTCGATATCAATGTAGGTTGGCAGCATGGCTAAAGAACTTTGCTCTGCGGCCAGGCCCTTTTCCATTTCCTGAAGGAAAATCCGGCACATCTTTTCCATTTCGATGTGAGCAGGATTCATTTCGTTTATGTTCAGAAAATCTGTGACTTTAGCCTTCACTTCTTCCACAGGTTGGTCTCCTTTGCATTTTGAGGTTATTCGAAAAATCAATCCGGATATCCATCAGGATGCTCATTATGCCACTGCCATGCCGTGGCAATTATTTTTTCCAGCTCAGGGAATTTCGATTTCCATCCGAGCTCTGTTCTGGCCTTTGTGGCATCGGATGTTAATATTGGCGGATCACCCGGCCGACGGTCCGCTTCTACAACCTTGAAATCTTGACCGCTAACCTTCTTTACCGTTTCGATTACCTCTTTTACTGAGTAGCCCTCACCGTTACCTAAGTTGTAGATAAGTTCGTTGGTCTGGTCCAGCTTTTCCAAAGCCAGCATATGTGCCCTGCACAGGTCCTCGATATGAATGTAATCGCGAATGCAGGTGCCGTCCGGCGTAGGATAATCGGTTCCATAGATTTGGACTTCGCTGTTTTTGCCCATAGCGGCTTTTATGATGAGTGGAATCAGATGCGATTCGGGCCTGTGGTCTTCACCAAGAGTGCCGTTTGTTCCCGCCCCGCAGGCATTGAAATATCGCAGGGTGGCATATCGCAGTTTTCCCGCCTGGCTTTGATAGTGACAAATTCTTTCGGCGGCCAGTTTG
>JAOUFU010000224.1 GCA_029858035.1 Phycisphaerae bacterium | reverse complement strand
ATTGATCCTACGGAGAGGTCTATTCCTGCAGATATGATAATCGAGGTCATACCGATTGCGATGATTCCGTTGACACTCGAGCGGCGCAGCACATTCATGAAGTTTTCCATTGTAAGGAAAGTATCCGGCTTTAGTGCCGACAGAACACAGATTATCAATATTAAACTACCGAAGGGCAGCAATTGCCGTAACAATTTGTTCATTTAGTTTGCCTCCACCGCCGCAAGATGCATAACTTCTTCCTGTGTGGTTTCGACGGTCTTTAAATTTCCTACAAGCCGTCCCCGGCGCATCACCAAAATCCGGTCTGTTATCCCGAACAGCTCAGGCAGCTCGGAGGATATAAACAGTATCGCTTTGCCCTCCTCGGCGAGCCTGTTAAGAAGTGAATACACTTCCTTCTTTGCCCCGACATCGATACCCCGTGTCGGTTCGTCAAAAATCATAAACTTGGATTTTGCCAGCAGCCACCGCGCAATCAGAAGTTTCTGCTGGTTACCGCCGGATAAGGAGTCAACCGGGGCCTGCGGACTCAGCCATTTGATAGATAATTGCGCTCCGATATCCGCGGCAATTTCATTTTCTCTGGCCGGATTGATTATTCTTTTCATCCCTAATAATCCCAGGCTCGCTATAGTCACATTCCAGCTGCACGCAAGGCCAAGGCACAAACCGGTCCGTTTGCGGTCTTCAGTTAAGAAAGCAATGCCATGGGATATGGCATCTGCGGGAGAATTGATTGACAGCTCCTCGTTATCAAGCACGATTGAACCCGAAAGTTTCCTGTCAACACCGAAAATGGCTCGGGCAACTTCTGTTCGGCCTGCGCCGACAAGACCGGCCATCCCAACAATCTCTCCCGACCGAATATCGAAGGAAATATCCCTTATTCGGCTGTCAGATGAAAGATTGTTAATCTTTACGCGAATATCACCAGGTTTAACATCCCGGGCCGGAAAGAATTCTGTCAACTCGCGGCCAACCATATAACGAACGATTTGGCCGATATCCAGCCTCGTGACTGATTCGGAGTGAACTACCTCGCCATCGCGTAAAACAGTAACTTCGTCAGCCAGACCAATTATCTCTTCCAGGCGGTGGGAGATATAGACGACTGAAATACCACTTTTTCGCAGCCGCCGGACTATTTCAAAGAGTCTTTCGACCTCGGTTTCAGCCAACGACGAGGTGGGCTCATCCATAACAATAATCGAAGCTTTGCGTGCAAGGGCTTTTATAATCGCAACGACCTGGCAATCCCCTGTGGACAACTGCGATACTTCGGCAGTAGGGTCAATATCGAAGTTGAAACTTTGGGCCAGTTCCGCCGTTCTATTCGCCATTGCCTTGTAGTCAACAGTGAACGGCAGAATACCTGCCGGCTCATTACCGAGGAAAACATTTTCAGCGACGGTCAAGTGTTCGGCCAGGTCCAAATCCTGATAAATCATCGACACGCCGACTGTCAGGGCCTGCTCCGGTTTGTCAAATGTATAAGGCTTTTCGTGGATTTCGATCTCGCCTTTGTCCGGCCGATATACCCCCGCTAAAATTTTCATAAGTGTGGATTTACCCGCACCATTTTCACCCACCAGGGCGTGCACTGTCCCTGCCTGCACAGTAAAGCTTACGTCGGAAAGCGCCTGCACAGGCCCGAAGCTCTTGGATATCCCCGTCATTCGCAGCGCGACGCCGGTGCCGCTGCGGTTGCTTTCGACTGTACCGGTCATCTCAGTAATGCCTGAATCTCCGGTGTCGCCAGGTTCTCTTTAGTCACTAAATTTACACCCGTGTCTATACGCCTGGTGGGCAGCTCTGTGCCGTCAAGTACGGCGACGACCGCTTTCACGCCTTCATAGCCCATCTTAAAGGGATTTTGTGCAACAAGCGAATCAATAGCTCCTTCTTTTAGCCCATCGATCAGTGCCTTCTCGGTGTCAAAACCTATCATCTTAATCTTGCCTGCACGGCCCTGACTTCGCAGTCCCTGTAACGCCCCTACAGAAGTCGATGCATTGCATGCAAACAGCCCATCAAGCTCGGCGTTCTTCGTCAGCATGTCCTCGGTAACCTGCAATGCCGTCTCAACTGTGTCCTTGCCATATTGAGCATCCACTATGTCGATGTCAGGGAACTCTTTTCTGATGGTATCGACAAAGCCATTTTCACGATTTGTCGTCGAGCCGGAACCGGGCACGTACTTCAAAACTACTATTTTTCCTTTGCCGTTGAGAATCTTGCCCATCCGCCTGGCCGCGATTAAGCCCCCGATATAGTTGTCCGTTGCTGCAAAACAAACATATTTGTCTGTATCGATTCCCGAGTCGATAATCACGCAGGGTATGTTTTTATCGTACAATTCATCTACTTTCGGCACCAATGCCTTGCTGTCGAGCGGCGCAAGAACAATACCCGCAACCTTCTGTACTGTGAAGTCTTCAATGATTTGTATCTGCTCTTCGCGGTCAGTCTCCCGCTTGGGACCGTTCCAGAGGATTTTAACACCAGCTTCTTCGCCCGCCTTTTCCGCCCCCCTTCGAACCGATTCCCAGAAAATATGTGTAGTACCCTTGGGGATTACGGCTATCTGGCGTTTGCTTGGTTGTTTGCCTTTATTTACAATTCCCATTGCAACAAAAATGATGGCAATTACGGCGAGTGCTATGATAATTGGTAAGGTCTTTTTCATAATTATTTCTCCCTAAATTTTAGGTTTGGCGTCGTGACTCCCTGACGATATTGATTATTGACTAATGATTAATTCCACATTTCTTTTAATAATAAATAGCCAATAGTAAGTAGTCAACAAAGTATATCTTATCTGTTTCGGATTACAAGCCGCCATTTAAAAAATATTCAAGAAAAATCCCGGCACCGGCCCGTGGCTTTTAGATTTGCCCGATTTGTAGTCCGATATCATTGCAGATTGGATTAACTTTCACTAATGCATTCCTTTCACCAGATCTCTAATTTCCGGGGTTTCAAGGTTCTCTTTAGTTAATAATACAACACCTGTATCTACACGCCTGTCGACTTTTTTGCCGTCAAGTGTGGCGATTAGAGCCTGGACGCCTGTATAGCCCATTTTATATGGATTTTGCACCACAAGCGAATCGACAACCCCTGTCTTTACCCCTTCGATAAGCAATCCCCCGGCGTCAAAACCTATCATCTTCATTTTGCCCGCACGTCCCTGGCTTTGCAGCGCTCTTAAGGCACCTACTGAAGTGGACTCATTACAAGCGAACAGGCCGTCAAGATCAGCGTTTCTCGTCAGCAGGTCTTCAGCAGCCTGTAAGGCGGTCTCAACAGTATCCATCCCGTATTTGGTGTCCACGATTTTGATTTCGGGAAACTCTTGCTCGATGGTACTGATAAAACCGTTCTCGCGTTTCATCGTCGAAGCTGAGCCGGGTGCGTATTTAACAACAACTATTTTTCCCTTGCCGTTAAGAATCCTGCCCATTCGCCTTGCTGCAATTACACCGCCTTTATAGTTGTCTGTCGCTATGAACGAAACATATTTATCAGTGTCGATACCTGAATCAATAATCACGCACGGTATGTTCCTGGCATATATTTTTTCCACTGACGGCACCAGTGCCCTGTTGTCAATCGGCGCAAGGACAATCCCGGAAACCTTTTGTGTAATAAAGTCTTCAATGATTTGTATCTGCATTTCCCGGTTACCTTCGCGCTCCGGACCGTTCCAGAAAATTTTAACGCCGGCCTCGGCCCCTGCCTTTTCCGCCCCCCTGCGAATCGATTCCCAGAAGATATGTGTAATGCCTTTAGGAATTACGGCTATACTTCGTTGGCTCCCCTGTTTGCCCTTCCTTGAAATTCCGATCCCGATAAAGATGCCGGCGAGTACAACAAGTACAATGATAATTGGTAAGGCTTTTTTCATAATCTGCATACCCTAAATTTTGCCCTGAAGCTGATATTACTGTAGAGCAATGCCAATTACCAGTAAAGTATATATGCTCTGCCGTGGATTACAAGTCCGTAGTAGTAAAACTTAAGTGCCAACAAAATAAATGCTTGTAAAGTGAGGATTTGGGGAAAAATTGTAATGAAAGTACCCATTACCCATAGTGTCTCTTGTAATAAGAAGGGTAATTCTGTATAATAAGATTATTATTAATATGTTTCAGTTCCAAAACTAATAAAGGAAGGATGGATTCATATGATTAGAGGCAGGGTTCTTCTAAGTCTTTGTGTGCTTTTGTTTTGTGCGTTTGCAGGAGGCAGAGGAGCTGAGCAAGATGTAGCGGCGGTCGGAGATGCAAAAAGTGTGAAAGACGCCCGGTTGCAGTGGGAGTATGTGCCGAATCAGCTTCTGGTGAAATTTCGGCCTGAAGCGGCAGGAAATTCTCAAAAAGCGGAGCACCTAAAAGCAACGAGGCGTATGGAAAAAACTGGACATACTGAAGTGAGTCCCGATGGGGATAAGGCGGGGGAAGCAGTTACAAAGTCACTTGCCCGGCTAAATCAGTGGTTTCAGGTGCGAAAAAGCGAAAAGGTTTTTCCAGGATTTGCGAAACACCAGCGGAGGATGGAAGAATTACGGAAGAAGGAGCCGGGGAAATTGACGAAGCTCCAGAAGCGTTTGCTGCAGAGAAGTAAGCGGGCAAGTGCCGGGGGAGAAGTGCCGGCGCTGGACAGGATTTATCTTTTGGAGCTGGAGGAGGGGCAGGATTTGGCGGCGGCCCTGGCGGCGTGCAGGCAGGACCCGGCCGTGGAATATGCGGAATTAAATTATTTGCTATACGAACACAGGACACCGAATGACACTCATTTTCCAATTCAGTGGCCTTTGGAAAATACGGCCCAGATGTATCCTGAGAGCGGTCGTTACAATCATCCGCCGGGGAAGTTTGATTCGGATATTGATGCACCCGAGGCGTGGGATATTTTCACGGGAAGTGCGGAGGTGGTGGTGGCCGTGATTGATACGGGCGTGGATTATGCCCATCGGGATATTGACGATAATATGTGGGTCAACGAAGCCGAGCTGAATGGGACGGCGGGATTGGATGATGATCACAACGGGTACGTCGACGACATCTATGGATATGATTTTTACAATCGCGACGGGGACCCTATGGATGACCGCGGTCACGGGACACACTGTGCGGGGACCATCGCGGCCGAGACCGACAACTCGCAGGATATCGCCGGCGTATGCTGGCAGGCGCGCATCATGGCGGTGAAATTTCTCGGTTCGGGCGGCAGCGGGCCTACGTCAGGTGCGGTTAAGTCATTTTACTATGCCGTGGCGAACGGCGCCGACATTTGTTCGAACAGCTGGGGCGGGGGAGCGTATTCGGAAACACTGGAGGAGGCGCTTGATTATGCCGCCAGCCAGGGAGTAATCCTGGTGGCGTCGGCGGGGAATGACTATTCGAGTTATCCGGTGTATCCGGCGAATTACGGGCCGATGATTTCAGTGGCGGCAACGGACTCTAATGATAACAAGCCTGCGTTTTCAAATTACGGTAGCTGGGTGGACCTTGCAGCGCCGGGTGTAGATGTGCTTTCTTTACGAGCGAGCCTTGCCAGCTCATATTTCGGCACGCCTTACGATGATTATACTGTGATCCTATCAGGTACGTCGATGTCATGTCCTCATGTGGCTGGCGCTTGTGCCCTGCTCATCGGGGCCAATCCGACGCTGAAGCGGGATGAGGTGTATGACCTTTTGATGACTACGGGTGACCCGATTGCGACGGGGATTTGTTTGTCGGACAGCCGGTTGAATATATGGAATCTGCTGCAGAAAGCAGTACCGGCGCGGGGACAAGTAGAGTTTACGAAGGATGCGTTTTCGTGTTCGGACCAGATCTCAGTAATATTGGCGGACGGCGACCTGGCGGGAGAGGGTAGTCATCCGGTAACCATCACTACGTTGGCCGGCGATGCGGAAGTTTTAAGCCTGACAGAGCGTCCATCGGGGATTGGGATTTATGACGGTACGATAACAACGGAATCCGGCGCCGCGAACGTCGGAGACGGTATAGTGCAGGTAACACATGGGGTGACGATTACGGTTACATATAGCGATGCGAACGACGGAACAGGTAATCCAGCCGTCAGCGAAGATACGGCAACGGCGGATTGCGAGGGACCCGTTATCTTGAATGTTCAGGCCGCGCAGGTGGGGGCTTACTGGGTACGAATATATATAGAAACGGATGAGCTGAGCGGGGTATTAGTGAACTATGGCAGGAATTGTAATAACCTCAAGGGCGGTACCGGAGAAGACCCTGCACTGTCATTAAGTCATAATGTGTACCTCTATAATTTGAGCAGTGAGACGACCTATCGGTTTGAGATTGTCGCAACGGACGAATTCGGAAACGAGACAACGGACAATAACGACGGGCAGTGTTATAGTTTTACGACGCTGGCGGAGGTGCCCGGACTGCATGTGCCGATTGAATATCCCACGATTCAGGAAGCTATCGATGCGGCGCTGCCGGGAGAAACGGTCTGGGTGGCGGACGGAGTTTATCAGGGTCAGGGGAACCGGGACCTGGATTTTGGGGGCAAGGCGATAACCGTACGCAGTGAATTCGGACCGGAATTTTGTGTGATTGATTGCCAGGGCAGTGTGGAGGAGCCTCGATATGGATTCTACTTCCACAACGGTGAGGGGGCCGGTTCGGTTTTGAACGGTTTTACAATTACCGGCGGATACGCCGAATATATAGAATACATCGGCGGCGGTATTGTCTGTGTCGACAGCAGTCCGACGATTGAGAACTGTATATTATCGAATAATACGGGGGTATATGGCGGGGGGATGACAAGTACGAACAGCAGTCCCACGGTAACGAATTGTCGGTTTATCGGCAATGCGGCGCATCTGTTCGGTGGGGCAATGGATAATTATAGCAACAGTAATCCCATTGTGACGGACTGTACCTTTATCGATAACCTGACGGATTCGTCTTATTCGGATGAGTGGGGCGGCGGAGCGGTGGGCAATGACGAAGGCAGTAATCCAATTTTTTCAGGCTGTCGATTTGAGGACAACTTTACTTATGGACTGGGTGCGGGGATGTACAATGAGGGCAGTTGTGACCCGGTCCTGAAAAATTGTGTTTTTATAAATAATGAGGCGGAATGGGGAGGAGCAGGTCTGGCCAGTGATTACGGGGAATGTGACCCTTATCTGGTGAATTGCCAGTTTATCAATAACACGGCCGACCAGGGCGGGGGGATTTATTGCGGCTGGAGCAATACACTTAGAGTTGTGAATTGTGTTTTTAATAACAACCTGGCAACCAATACGGGGGGTGGTATCTGGATTTATAACAGTACTATTCAAGTGGCCAACTGCACCTTTTACAATAATGAGGCGCGAAGCTGG
>JAOUFU010000223.1 GCA_029858035.1 Phycisphaerae bacterium | reverse complement strand
TCATCAATCATCGCACGCATATCATCGAATGACAGCTGCTCAACCTTCTGAACTTCGTGGCTTGTCCTAAAACCATCAAAGAAATGCAAGAAGGGCACTCGCGAGGCCAACGTCGCCTGCTGAGCGATAAGCGCGAAATCCATTACCTCCTGAACGTTGCACGAAGAAATCAAGCCAAAGCCGGTCTCGCGGCAGGTCATTACGTCCGAATGGTCTCCGAATATTGAAAGTGCCTGGCAGGCCAACGAGCGGGCCGATATGTGAAAGACGGTTGGAAGCAGCTCGCCGGCGATTTTGTACATACTTGGAATCATCAGCAACAGCCCCTGCGAAGCCGTGAAAGTAGTCGTTAAGGCACCTGTCGCCAGTGCACCATGTACGGCTGCCGACGCACCGCCTTCCGATTGCATCTCCGTAACCGAGGGAACCGTCCCCCAAATGTTTGTCTCGCCCTTTGCTGTTTTTGCATCGGCGATTTCTCCCATAGCCGAACTCGGAGTTATCGGATATATTGCAATCACTTCGTTCGTGGCGTGGGCAACGTATGCCGCCGCCGAGTTGCCGTCAATTGTAACAATTTTGCGATCCATAAGTTCTCCATCTTAACTAAGCAACCACAATTAACATAAATAACGTCGTTAGCCCATCCAGCAGGACTTAAAAAACCGTTTTTTTTGATGCACCCTGACAGATTGTAATGTCAGCACAGCGATTCCACCAACGAGCCTGGAAGAACTCTTTATACAACTTATTTCTTTATTAGGCAATGGAAATTTTGCCAGAATTGAGAACCGTGATAGGATGCATAAAATTACTGCTCGATGCCAAAAAATTCGAGCCATTGCCTGGTTTCGCTTTCGGTTAGGCCTGATCGTTTGGCTTCGGGCTCTTTTACCGGCTTTTTTCGCTTTAACTGCTTATGGAGATTGTCCCAGAAAATTTCTGATTTTACTGCGGTCGCTTTTCTTGTCCTGGCTGAATCGCGGAGTCTTCGGTCGCTGCTGACAACAGTCAATCTCTTTGGTGCGGTGCTTGCTTTTATCTTGTTTTCGATGACTGTGTCGGCATCGCTGCCCAGGCCGGCAAAGAAGACCTCAAGATTTGCAATGTTATCGAATTGGCTTTTGTCCCTCGGCCCGGTCCCGTCAAAAACAATCTCACCATTTTCACTGACCGTCTTCATATACCTGCTTAAAATCCAGCACAACTGGACATCACTGATTGGCCCGGAGTCTTCGTGCAGCTTTACAATCGAATGCAGCAAATTATGACCGTCAATAATAATCATAGTTCGTAGTTCATAGTTCGTAGTTCGCTGCCTGGGGATTCTTAACTACGAACTACATATTATTTACGCTTCGAATCTTATCTCTCCGCCGACGATTGTTTTCTCAACTTTACCGGTTACTTTCCATCCGTGGTAGGGGCAGTTTCTACTTTTGGAGCGAAATCTGTTTACGTCAATTTCATACTCGGCCTTCGGGTCAATAATAGTAACGTCGGCCTGTTTGCCTACCCCGAGCGTACCCTTATCAACGCCGATTATCTTAGCCGGATTTTCGGTCATCAATCGGACAAGACCGGGCCAGTCCAGAATGCCCGGTTCTATTAACGCCTTTACGAAGAGGGCCAAAGCACATTCCAGAGAAGCTATGCCGAAAGGAGCAGCCAAGAATTCCAGCTCCTTTTCACTCTGAAGGTGCGGGCCGTGATCGGTCACAAGGGCGTCAACCAATCCTTCTTTAATCGCCTCCTTTAAGGCCTCGATGTCTTTTGCTGATCGCAAAGGTGGATTCACCTTGTAATTTGTGTCGTACTCAGCGCAACACTCTTCGGTTAAAAGCAAATGATGCGGCGTAACCTCACATGTAATCGGCAAAGAATCTTTTTTGGCGGCCCTTATCAACTCAACCGAGCCTGCTGTCGATATGTGCTGGGCGTGATAACGAACATTGGTCTTCCTTACAAGCTGGATATCCCGCCACAGCATTGCCTCTTCTGCCAGCGGATCTATTCCAGGCAATCCCAATATAGTCGAGTAGTAACCGGAGTTCATCACACCATTACCGGCGAAAGCATTATCCTGGCAATGCTGAGCTATTACGACGTCAAACATATCAGCGTATTTCAGTGCCCTTAGCATAACGGCCGGGTCCTGAACACCGCTGCCATCATCAGTAAAACCGACAGCTCCGGCTTCGGCCATAAATCCCATTTCCGCAAGCTCAACGCCCTCTCTGCCTTTTGTAATGGCCCCCATTGTATAGACGTGCGTTTTTCTTGCCTGTCTGGCTTTTCTGTGAACGTATTCGACATCCGTTTCATTCTCGATAGGCGGCTTGGTATTCGGCATACATACAACCGAAGTAAATCCTGCTGCCACCGCTGCCGCTGAGCCGCTTGCTATAGTTTCTTCCTCTTCATCGCCCGGTTCACGAAAGTGAACGTGGATATCAATTAAACCGGGCGTTACTAATTTGCCGGTGGCGTCGATAATTTTCTGCACAGGTTTTTCAACTTTTCCGACCGATGCAATCTTATCATCAGCGATAAGCACATCGCATTCTTTGTCAATGCCGTTTGCCGGGTCTATCAACCGGCCATTTTTTATTAAAATCTCTGAGTTCATGTTAGGATTCTATAAGTCTAAATTACTTAACTGTTTTGGTTTATTACCCTTTTGTCAGTTATTCAGTAATCTTTAAATTTTCTCATCCACTCCGGCCAATTTGGAAGTGGGTTGTAGTTTTTCGTCCAAGGGCCGTTTATATCGACGTTTTTATACCACTTCAGCTTCCATAACTCCTTAAGGCCGACTGATTTAACCGACCAGTCCATAAAAAGACAATTTGTCGCCCCTTTGCCGTGCCGGTTGATGCAGAAATTTTTCATTTGTTCCAGTAATGTCCATTCCTGAGGCGGCTGTCCTTCATACGAAGGCGGAATAGAATTAGCATCCGGCCAGCTTACCATCCATATGCAGTCCAGAAAAACCGGTACATCTTGTGCGTTTTTGATACTGGGCGTTCTCCAAAAAAGTTCATTCAAAGTAGATGTGGAACCCGCGTTGCAAACCCATCCATTTAAACCATAGCTGCCAAAGTCGCTGCCTTCCTCATCTTTCCAGGCCGCATATACTCCCTGTCCCCCTTCATCAGCGGTTTTATTGGCGAGGGGACAGAATGTTATCTTTCCTTTTTTGCCGTAAAACGGTCGCAGGATTTCAATCCAGTCGTCCCAATCGCCGCCATACGCGCCTTCGAAAAAAAAGCCATCGTTTTGGTCTGTATACATCTCAAGAACCAAACCCCATTGTCTCAGATTAGACTGGCAGACAACTTTTTTTGAGTACAGCCTTGCTTCCCTTAATGCCGGTACCGAAATTGATATCAACAATCCAATGATAGCTATTACCACCAGAAGTTCAATCAGGGTAAATCCTCTTTTCATGTTTTGCTTCCTTTCCTTGTTGTGCTCTCGCCTGATTGACCAAAAACAGAACCGCCATTCTCACAGCCAAACCATTTGTTACCTGATCGAGGATAACACTGTTCCGGCCGTCGGCGACCTCGCTTTCTATCTCCAGTCCTCTGTTAATCGGCCCGGGGTGCATAACTAAAATGTCCGGTTTTGCCCTTTTCATACGTTCTAAAGTCAATCCGAAATAATGCGAGTATTCTCTTACCGACGGGAAGGGGTTGCCTCCGAGCCGTTCGAATTGGATCCGAAGCATATTTATGACATCAACCTTTTCAATAACCTCATCGAGCGAATAGCTTACGCTGACCGGCAACTTACTTGCCCAGCTCGGCATAAGTGTCGGCGGACCAACAAATATAACCTCAGCACCGAGTTTTGTCATAGCCCACATATCACTACGTGCAACACGCGAGTGCGCTATATCTCCGACAATAGCTATTTTCAATCCCTCAAGAGTTCCTTTGATTTTGCGAATGGTATATACATCCAACAGGCCCTGCGTTGGATGTTCACAGAAACCATCGCCTGCGTTTACAACACAAGCATTAATATTCCTGCTCAATAATTTTGCTGCTCCGCCGGCACTGTGCCGAATCACAACAATATCAATTCCCATTGCTTCCAGATTTCTGGCGGTGTCCAGAAGTGTTTCGCCTTTACTGACGGAGCTTGCTTTCTCAGTGAACTCTATAATATCCGCGCTTAAACGGTTTGCTGCCAAAGCAAAGCTGTTCCTCGTTCGCGTGCTGTCTTCAAAAAACATATTCACTACAACCTTGCCGCGTAAAGGGGGGGCTTTTTTGACCGACCGAGTGCTTATCTGTTCGAAACCCTTTGCTGTGTCAAGAATATAGATTATTTCTTCAGAGCTTAGTTCCCTCAGCCCCAGTAAATGCTTGCGGTGCCACTTGAACGATTTGCCTTTTTTTATTAACGCCATAACTTCGTGTAAATCCGAAATTCGAAAATCGAAATTCGAAACAAATCTGAATGACCAAAATTCAATTGACCAAAACAACTTTGTTTCGAACATTTAGTCATTTGATAATTTGAATTTATTTCGGATTTCGAATTTTGTGCTTCGAGCTTCATTCAATAATCACCTCGTCTTTTCCATCTGACTCGACAAGATTGACCTGTACCAATTTACCGGGTTCAGCATCGGATTTGTAACCAGCGTAATCAGCCTGTATTGGAAACTCCCTACCGACCCTGTCAACCAGTACGGCCAACTTTATGGCCTTTGGCCTGCCTAAATCTATAAGGGCATCCATCGCTGCCCGCGTAGAGCGGCCGGTATATAAAACATCATCAACCAAAATGATAATTTTATCGTCTATATCGAAACCGATTTCTGTGGTTCGAACCTTCGGCTGGGCGGTACCTTGCGGGGAATTCAAATCGTCCCGGTAAAGCGTTATATCCAAGGTACCACATGGCACTTTTTTACCGAGCTGCTGCGATAATTGGCCCGATAACCTTTGGGCGAGAATCTCCCCCCTGCTGCGAATGCCAATAGCGACAATATCCAATTCGTTTGGTGTGTCAGCAATAATACGTCCTGCGAGATCCTTGAGAATCCGCTCGATTTGTTCAGAATTCAGAATAACTTTCATACTTACGGAAAACCCTTAACAAAGCTGAACACCAAAATCGGCATTAGTATAGCAATTAAATCCAGGTTAAGCAAGGATTCTAAATTAAGTTTTCAAAAACTGCTTTTTCAATACTAAAAAACGATAAAATTGCATAAATTAGCCCAACAATATACTTGAAAGTCAATCCTGTTTATGGTATCATATTGTCAAGGATATAAGAGCAAGATTTTCCAGGCTAAGGAGGTCGACAGCCGGAGAAACAATCTTGCATGTTTTGTGTATTGTCGTTACCTCCGGAGTGGGGGATATGGTGCAAAGTCCTAAAATATTGTTCGTTTTGTGCCTGATGACAAGCGTGGCATCAATGACGGCACCTGTACGTGCTGCCGTCGCTGATGGAGAAACAACGTTTCAGCCTAAAGCACTTAATCGTACCGGAATCTATACCTTAAGAGATATAGACCCGAATTTGACAGGCACAGGCATACAATTCGCTGTTATCAGCCGAAGCATAACTTATATCGACGATGAACCACAAAACGATTATCGGCCAAGCATTGGTCATAACTGTTTCAAAGGCATGGATTTTAGTTTTCACAACCAGGATAAACCACAGCCTGCAATTTCACCCCACTCAACAGCCATTTGCTCTATACTGTTCGGCGACGACCCTTACGCATCTAATCCAGAATTGGGAAAATTCTATTATCAAGGTGCTACGCCGCAAGCCCAGGCCAATATCTATGAATTCTGGCACTTTTTAATCAATAATGTATTCCATCACTTGCCCCCGGACGCAGACATTGTATCTGCCAGTATCGGCAGCCCATTTGAATATTGGTGGACACGGGGTATTGAATCGCTGGTAGAACACCACGGCCTTATTGTTGTCGCCGGCATAGGCAACGGCTTAAATGCCAATGACCCTCTGCTTTATCCCGCTGCAGGGGCAAATGTCATCGGCGTTGGAGTCATTGATTCGGTGAACACCGAAGACCTTGCAACCAATCTGGCACATTTTTCTCTGGCGTACCCGGATCATTCGAGTCTTGGCCCAACCATCGACCGGCGATGCAAGCCGGACATCGTCGCTCCGGGCAATTGTCTGGCTGCCAATGTCAACGAACCCAACGGCTATGAGCCAACCGGTGACTGGTCGAGCTTCTCTACGCCAATAGTTGCCGGAACAATCGGTCTTCTCGTTCAGAAAGCCAGACAGGACCCGGCTTTGAGCGCAGCTCTTTCACCGGAAGGCGGAAACTGCGTAATGAAAGCTATCCTGATGAATTCGGCAACCAAACTGCCCTACTGGCATAAAGGCCGGCTGGAAAAAGATGATGACCACCAGGTGCCTCTGGACTACATTCAAGGTGCAGGGATGTTAAATGCCGTTGGTGCCTATAAGCATCTCGTTGCCAGACAAAATAAACCCGGCGATGTCTCAAGAACAGGCTGGGACTTGAATCAACTGGATGAAAACTCAAGCCTGCAAAATATCTACAGAATTACATTAACAGATTCCAGAGAGCAATTCATTAATATTACGGTTACCTGGAACAAACATTACAACAGTGTTTATCCTTTTGATCCCGTTCCCGCGAAAGACAGCAATCTAAGGCTTGAACTCTGGGCGGTTGACCCGGAAGACAGCATCAATGACTATCTTCTTGATTACAGCGACAGCGAGATCGATAACGTAGAACATATTTACTGCCGGGTTGACGCCAACTATACTAATTATGAAATTGTTCTTTCATACAGCAATGTTGACACAGAAAATCAAATAGCCCGGACGCAGCGCTACGGCCTGGCGTGGAACGTCGGCGATGCTCCAAAAAGCAACAACATCTTTTGGTATGACCTGAATACAGATGGTATTGTAGACGAATCAGATTTTACTGTTGTTCTCAACAACCTGGTCAATAGCATCAAATCACCGGAAAGTTATCTTTACGGCGATATCGATAGCAACGGCGTGTTCGACGCCAATGACGTGCAAATCTTTTTGAACAACACAAACCGCAAAGCCACCTGGTACACAAAGTAATTTTGAGTTCTTAGTGTTTAGTTTTTAGTTGAGGTATAGAGGTCTTAAAAGTATGCACTACGGACTGAAAAACTTCTTTCAATTCCTCATTATTTCTGGTAAAAGTGCAATCCACGATACTTAATGTGAAAGTAGCTATGAAACTGATTGCCAGAAAATCTCGATTAAAAGGAACAGTAACTATACCGGCTTCCAAGTCTCACACCATCCGGGCCGTTGCAATCGCCTCGTTGGCCGAGGGCGAAAGCACCATCCGTGA
>JAOUFU010000222.1 GCA_029858035.1 Phycisphaerae bacterium | reverse complement strand
CCGGCAAAAAAGCCCTTGTTGTTATTGGCTCATCCGGAGCAATGAAAAAGCATGGGTATCTTGATAGAGTCATTGACTACCTCAAGGAAAATGGTGTCGAATCAGTTATCTATGATAAGATTGTCCCCAATCCTGTTTCGGAGCACGTGGAAGAAGGAGCCAATGTTGCCAGGGAAAACGGCTGTGATTTTGTGCTTGGCCTTGGCGGAGGCAGCACTCTTGATTCGTCAAAAAGTATAGCCCTCATGGCTGTCAATCCCGGAAAGTACTGGGACTACATAAATGGAGGAAGCGGCGGAGGAAAAATACCTCCGAATCGTGCTTTGCCAGTTGTAGCAATAACCACCACTGCGGGGACAGGAACCGAAGCTGACCCGTGGACGGTGATAACAAAGACTGATACAAATGAGAAGATCGGCTATGGAAATGATTCGACCTTCCCGGTCCTGTCGGTTGTCGACCCGGAGTTGATGGTGAGCGTCCCTCCGAAAATGACCGCTTATACAGGTATGGATGCGTTCTTTCACTCGGTTGAGTGCTACCTTGCAACCATCAATCAGCCGACAAGTGATCATCTGGCATTAGAGGCAATTGGCCTTATTACAAAATATCTTCCTATCGCTGTAAAAGACGGAAACAATATCGAGGCAAGGACAAAACTTGCGTGGGCCAATACAGAAGCAGGCATCTGCGAGTCACTATCATGCTGTATCTCTCATCATTCGATGGAGCACGCTTTAAGCGCTTACCATCCGGAAATGGCCCACGGGGCGGGCCTTACAATGCTTTCTGTTTCCTACTTTAGCTGCCTGGCGGAAAAGCATCCTGCCCGTTTTCCTGATATGGCCAAGGCAATGGGAGAAGACGTTGACGCCCTGCCGGAAAAAGAAAGACCCTTCGCTTTCATTACCGCTCTTAAGAAACTAATAAAGAATATCGGCCTTGAAGAGGAAAAGCTGTCGGATTATGGTGTTAAAAAAGAAGAACTGAAAACACTTGCAGAAAACTCCTCTTATACTATGGGTATGTTGTATGACATAACACCGGTTGAATTAACGCTGGATGATATTGTTGGTATCTACGAAAATGCGCACACATAATCCCATGAGAAATAAAGCAAGAACACCTATCCGGGCAAGGCTTTTCCTCGACGCCGGATGAACGACCATAAGTAATAAACCGGGATGCCTATAAGAATGCTGCCGAGGCTGTATGCCGAAGGTTTCCGCCACTGAATGAATGCGAACACGGTCATGAAGAGGATTACAGACATAAAAATTGCCGGAACAATGGGGTATCCGGGCAAGCGAAAAGGCCTTTCCATATCCGGCCTGCGCCATCGAAGAACATATACCGCAGCGATGAAGAGCATCGCAAAAATCGACAATCCTACCGAAGCATACTGATACAAGTTCTTGAAGTTCGTCACGAACAGAATAGCGATCGCGCACACGCTCTGTGCGATCATCGCGTAAACAGGTACCTGTCCCTTCTCACTGATATGCCCGGCTATAGACGGGAACAACCTGTCCTTTGCCATTGCATAGTAGACCCGCGGGCCGGTGATAATAAAAGCGCTCACTGTAGCCAGAAATGCCAATCCGACCGCGACGGAGAAGATGCTGGAAGCCCGTGCTCCAAACAGCTTTTCGACCGCCAGTTGGGGAACCTGCTCTGCATTGGCAAATCCCACGTCACCGAGTGGTACGGCATAAGCGAAAACGAGGTTGAGCGCCAGATACAAGGCAACGACAAGTCCGGTTCCAAGAAGCAGAGACTGTGGAAGAATTTTGCCTGGATTCTTTACCTCCCCCGCTATATAGCTGGCAGCGTTCCAGCCGCTGTAGGCGAACATGACGTAGAATAACTGCGTAGCCGCAGTACCAACCTTTACTTCCCGTATCACCTGTCCCCCGGCAAAGTTTGCCAATCGTCCGTCACCAAACAGAAAGGCCAGCACCACAAGGGCCACAAACAGACCGAGCTTAAGAATCGTGGTAAGATTCTGTGTCCAGGCAGACTGACGGTGACCAAAAAGATTGGGTAAGGTAATCGCTACGATAATGGCAGCGGCCGTGATCTGCACAAGGTGACCCGTTTCTTTAACTAATCCGAATGGCGTCAAGAGATATAGGGCCGCGATATAGCCGGCAACCGCAAGCGGTGCTGAAAAGCCAAGAAAAAACGACGTCCAGCCGCAGAGAAAGGCGGGCATCGGCCCGTATGCTTCTCGAAGGTAAACATACTCGCCGCCTGCCCGGGGCAAAGCGGCTGCCAATTCCGCAACACAAAGAGCACCACACAAGGCGAGCAATCCGCCAAGAAGCCAGAGCCCAAAGATGGCGGTGTAGTTGTTGAGAGAAGCCATCATGTACCCGGGCGAAACCAGGATCCCCGTCCCCACCATGCTGGCTATTACTACGTAAGTCGTGGTCGATAAACCAAAATCTCTTCGCATTTCTTCTTTTGACATTCCCATTGTCCTTTCAGCGTTGCTTTGTTCGGCCGGATTCGTACACGTATAGACGAGTTCAAACAGTCACTTTATTGCAGCTTTTTAGAATAATTCATAACAATATCAAGCTTGACACGGTCTAATATGAAATTACTTAATTTCCAAAACCTCTACTGACTAAGATGGTTTTTTCAAAACTGCCCCTTAAATTCGTCTGCATTTTTCTTTGTGATAGGAGGGCATCCAATCAGATAAGACTTTTCAAGCTTTTCACCGTCAAGATACCTGACTGCAAGTCGAATCGCACTGCGGCCCTCTTCCTCAGGCTGCTGGTAGCTGGTTCCCGTTACAAGCCCCTGTTTTATCGCCTCAATCATTTCCCTGCTGCCGCCCATGCCCACAACTTTAATATCCGTACGCCCCGCCTTCTTACACACCTGCGCTGCCGCAATGGCAAAATTGTCTCCGTGGGCGTAAACGCCGGACAGATTAGGAAACTTTTGCAGCAGCGTTTGCATCTCGGTTTTCACGATGTCCCGCTCACCTTGGTGAGGTATTCGTGCAACGGATGTCATCTCCGGATAATCCTTAAGCACATCGCGCAACGCCTGACTTCGGGCAACTTCAGGACCTGTCCCAAGATGTTGATGAAACTCGATGATTTGGCCTTTACCCCCCATCGCTTCGGCCAGTATTTTCGCAGCAACCACCGCACCGGCATAGGTGTCGGTACCGGTGTAACAGATATATTCACAACCGGCCTCGACCTCGCGGTTGACAATAATAACGGGAATTTTCGCCCGATTGAGCATTTGCACACCACGCACCAGCGGCTCCTTTTTCATTGGCACTAAGCAGACTATATCTACCTGTTTGGCAATCATCTCATTTATTTGTTCGATCTGCAGGACCGGGTCCTCTTTGGCGTTAAGGATGGTCACCTCAACACCGAGTTTCTGCGCCTCGTCCTGTGCTCCAAGGCGCATGTTTAGCCAGTATGGATGGTCCAGCGTCATCAAAAAACCGATTTCGCGTTTCCGTGTATCGTCACTGCTCTTGCGGCAGCCTACCAGCATCACAACTACTGCTACTGTCAATACTACGCGAACAACTTTCATCAACATTTTCCTTAAACTCATTATTTGCTTTCGATCAATCTTAACGTTACAAAAAAGCCATAAAATGTTATCTTATAGGCACTCAATAGCCAACATTAAACTATGTACTGCCGCGTCTTTTGGCAAGCACATCAACTGTCACCACTACGAGAATAATCAGTCCTGTAACAACAGGACGGTACTCCGGGCCAATGTTGAACTGTGTCAATAAGTTGTCGATTACACGCAGCAACAGCAAGCCGATGACCGTCGCGGTCAGCCCACCGCTTCCGCCGCCCAGAGGCGTGCCGCCGACGATGACACTGGCGATAACCACGAGTTCCTTGCCCATGTGGCTTTCGGCCCCGGCGGTTTCTGTCTTGGCTACGAAGATGACCGCTGCAATGGCACACGTGAAACCACACAGTACGTATGTGAGTGCTTTGATCCGGTGTGTGTTTACGCCCGCCAGCCAGGCAGCTTCCTCGTTGCCCCCGATGGCATATACGTAGTGACCGAAACGAGTGAACCGAAGCAGATATATGCCGACCGCAAATACCACCAGAAATATCAGAATCGGCATGGGAATCCCAACGCCACCCCAAAGTGGCAACCCGGCATCATAAAACCAGTCAAACCGCCTTCGAAGCAGAATATCATGGACCTGTTGCGTTTGCCCCCCTCCGGTCAGGATCTGGGCGATGCCTCGAAAGATTAGCATTGTACATAAGGTCACCACAAAGGGATTCACACCTATATAAGCGATAAGTGTGCCATTGATTGCGCCCAGTATAACGCCAACCAGCACCGTAAGCAGCAGTGCCACCGGGATCGCCACTGCTGCACCTTGGGGTGAAAGCCAATCCATACTCATCACCAGGACAACGCTGCAAACGACGATTGTCGAGGCAACTGACAGGTCAAATCCGCCGCCAATCATGATAAAAGTCATCCCGAGCGCCACAATGCCAATGGCCGCCGCGTTGGTAAACAGGTTGTCTACAATATTAGTCCATGTCAAGAATGTGGAGCTTCTGAAAGAAGCGACAACACACAGAGCAACTAACAGTATCAGAATGGAGGCCTGTTGGAACTTCCGAAAAGAATGAGCGCCTTTGGTCCTTCCGGCACTTTGTTTCCTAACATCAGTTGTCATTCGGGATTATCCTTTCTCACGCATTCAGCGAAAAGGCTGTCCTCGTCGGTTTCTGCTCCATGCATTTGGCTCACCAGCCGACCATCTCGAATCACCAGGATTCGGTCGGCAAGTTTAGTAATCTCGATTAGCTCGGATGAGATTAAGATTATCGCCCGGCCCTGGCGGGCCAGGTCCATAATCAGTCTGTACATCTGTGATTTGGTGCCCACATCGATACCCTGTGTGGGCTCGTCGAAAATAATCACCTTTGATTCGGCTGCCAGCCAGCGTCCGACAATTACTTTCTGCTGATTACCGCCGCTGAGATTCTCAATGTCTGTATGCGGAAGAGGCGGATCGATTTTCATCTGTTCTATTATTAGTTTTGCCTGTCTGGTAAGGCGCCGGGATGATTGAAATCCGAACACGCCGGAGAGCCGACCAAGAATACTGATGTTGAGGTTCTCAGAAACCGGTCTGCCCGTGATGCTGCCATGCTGTTTGCGATTCTCAGGAACCATTCCTATACCCAGGGAACAGCACAGATAAGGAGACCGGTCAACGACGGGCTTACCCTGGAAGACCACTGTTCCGCGAGCTTTGTCTGCCCCGAAGATGGCGCGGACAATTTCGGTGCGTCCTGAGCCGACCAGGCCGGCGATGCCCAGAATCTCCCCCTCGCGTAGTTCGAAAGAAATGTTTTCAAACAGACCCGGCCGGCTCAGTCCATTCACCTTGAGTATGACATTGCCCGGCTTGTTCGTTTTTTCAGGAAAGACCTCAACCAGGTCGTGTCCAAGCATCATGCGGGTCAAATCCGATATCTGACACTCACCAATGTTTTTGGTGCCCATCTTTCTGCCGTCGCGCAGCACAGTAACGCGGTCGGCGATAATGGGCAGTTCTGCCAAACGGTGTGAGATGTACACTATAGCCAGCCCCCTGCTCCTGAGGTCCTTGATTACTTCGAACAGTTTGTCGACATCTTCACTGCCCAGGGAAGCGGTCGGTTCATCAAATACAAGCAATTTGACCTTGCGTCGCACTGCACAAGCTATCTCTACAAGACACTGCCGGGCTTTGCTGAGACGATTAACTTTTCTCTCGGGGTTCAGGTCGAAACGCAGGTAGTCAATGATATCGCGTGCCCCGGCGTTGATAAATGCGCGGTTAAGTTTCCGTGTCCAGCGTCCAGACTTCTCGTCACCGAACATGATGTTTTCGGCCACCGTAAAATTGCCCAGCACACTCAGTTCCTGATAGATTACGGCAATGCCCATATCACGGGCCTGACGAGGATTAGTGATTCTTACTTGTTGACCTTCGAAAGTAATCAGGCCCTGGTAATCATGAAACCGGCCGGCCAGCACGTTCATCAGCGTCGATTTTCCCGCACCGTTTTCTCCGATCAATGCATGGACCTCGCCACAGCGGACATCAAAATTTACTTTATCGAGTGCCCGCGTGCCGGAAAACTCCTTCACAATTCCCTGCATCTGTAATATCAAATCATCGCTTGATAACACGTAATATCGGTTCCTTTATCTTTTTGTATAATCGCCAAATTCGTGGATGGCATCGAACATCGCTATAACATTCTCGATGGGAGTTTCTTCGAGAATAGTATCGTGACTTGCACCGGCGACATAGCCACCGCCCGGCATCATTATATGAAGGACTTCTCGGGTTTTCTGACGAACAGTTTCCGGTGTTCCGTCAATTAGTACATTATGTGAATCGATGGCGCCGTTGAAAAGGATTTTGTCGCCATACTCGGCCTTAAGAACTCGCAGGTCCATACCGTGACAGTCCGGCTGGATGGCGTGCAGGCCGTCGAGACCGGCTTCTATCATCAACGGAATCAGTGGGGCAAAGCCACCACAACAATGCAGCTGAACTTTGAGGTGATAAGCATGACCAAGGTCAATTAACCGCTTTAAATGAAGCAGCATGAAACGACCAAAGAGGTCCGGCCCCAATAACGGTCCGGTCTGGCTGCCAAAGTCATTGCCGATGAAAAATATATCTATAGCGTCAGCGGCAGCATCGAAAATACGCCGGCTCACAGTTGCATAATAGTCAATTAGGTGCTGCAAGACTGCATCAACAAGCTCGGGCTGAGAATACATTTTTATATATAGATTTTCCATGCCCAGCAGGTCGATCGCATCGTGCCAGAACGGCGACCAATCACCGCCGAGGATTGCATATTTTCCATTGTAGGAGTTGGCTTCAGCTTTAATATTTGAGACGTCCATCCACGCCGGGTCAGGCCAGGGATAATCGTGGATTTCTTTGAGTGAGGCGTCGGCCAGCGGATGATTTATCGGTTGACCATATCCCAGGCCGCGGCGTTCTACCCCGAATACCGTCCGGGATGCAGCAGCTTCAGATAATACAAACTCAGGCCCGTTATACTCAGCGTAAACTCGTCTGAAATCATCTCCGAATCTTAACCGCAGACCTTCATCGTCAAGGTTCAATTCTCGCTTGACCTTTGCCCGGAATTCTTCCGATGCCCCACACCAGCACGGCACCCGGTCGGGCTCTTCATGCGCGAAAGCCGTAAGAACACGTTCTCTTGAAGTCAGGCGCAATGGAATACCTCCTCCATACTCGCCCACCATTCGCCTTCGTCCCGCGTTTTGAGCGGCTCCTGACAAGGTTTGCACACATCCCACCACTTCTGAGTCGTCGTGTCCGCCGCCATTTTTGCCA
>JAOUFU010000221.1 GCA_029858035.1 Phycisphaerae bacterium | reverse complement strand
TCTACTTAGTATTGGGGATTTAGATAAAAAGTATTAAAAAGGTACGTGTTTGCACTCCATACATTCGACTTATTAGGTGTCTTTACTTACCTTAGCCCACCAATCCCCTGCTCTGCAGAATATAGAATCACATGAGAGTATACTTCCATCTTTTGGATTTCTTATCGGCGCCTCTGCTCCTATGTACCTAAAACCCAGTTGACTAAGCGCATCGTAAATTGTCCCGAACAAAGCCTGGCCTTTGTACAGAGGCTGAAAACTTGTCTCGATAATCAATATCGATGCCCTTGATATCAACTTTTCGCCTCCCAGGATAACCTTGTCCTCGAATCCCTGCACGTCAATCTTAATCAGAAGGTTGTCTTCTATATCCAGCTCTTGGATTATCTCATCTAAACGCCGGATCTCGATTTCCTCAATTCTGACGTTTTTCGTATATGGAAACGCCTCCTTGTGCAGTTCTTCCATAGATAAAAGGGACGAACTGGGCGAGAAGTCATTGTGGTGTATTTGAGTTTTGCCGCTTTTATCACCCAAAGCAAACGGGAAAGCGCGAAAATTAGAGAAGTGTCTCATCCTCTTCAACAGTTGCTCATAACAATCTTTGAGAGGCTCGAAGGAATAATACCTGGCATCGGGCAGGAGTTTGCTGATTTGCCACACGAATTGCCCTTTATTTGCACCTATGTCCAGTACTGTACGAATATTCATTTCTCTGAGCCATTCATAAGTACGATCAGGGCGTGCTCGCCTGATATCCAGCCCGCATAGAAGAAAGAATTTTTTTATATAACCCTTGATTCTTCTTAACATTCTCTACTCTTATCCCATCTTTACCCTATATAATATTTTCACAGCTAAGAATCTCCCTTATACGTACGGACGGAGCTTTCGGATACTCAACCGGCAGAATGAAAACGGATGCACGTTGAGTTTCTGCCACTTTACACGTGAATACTGTCTAATGATCCCTCACTAACTCATCCCCAAAATCATCCATCGGTTTTTGACATAATGTTTTTAAGATATTCCCCAGCTCGCATCGAACCTGCCTTTATATCAGGCATCTTTTCCCGTAGCATCTGCCGTATCTCACCATGGTTCGTCAACACAAGCGCAAGCTTCTCAACGATAGCTTCAACGGAGCAATCCTCTTTTGTGACAGCATAGCGCAATCCGCCAAACAATCGTTGGTTGATCCCCAAGCCTTTGAAGCTATAGATCAGACTTACCGTTGGAACATAACTGCTGAATGCGGCTATCGTCGCATGCGTCCGCGCGGCAACCAGGCAGTGAAGACGCGATATTGCCCATTTGATTTGCGCTGCCGGCATAAACCGGGGCAGGCATATGATGTCTCTCCAACGAGATGCATTATCTTGCAGCAAGGTATTCAGAAGTTCGTAATCGTTCTCATTATCACTAACGCAGTGGCCAATCAGCACAACAGGTCGGCCAAACCGCCGGATTGCTTCAATGATTTGGTAGGCGCCACGCTCAAGTTCGTCCTTATATCTAGTCATTCGAAGAAAAAGACGACTCAGCGATACTCCAATCGCACCTTGCGGATATCTTTCAACAAACGACCGCTCCGGTGGCTCCTCTGGCTCCATTACAAAAGCCGGGTCCTCCACAAGATACACATTCTCTGAAACATTGTTATCAGCCAGATAAGCTTGTGTGATAGTTTCGCGAACAAATAGTCCACTAAACATCTTAAGATGCCTAAACACCCTGCGTTTATAGAACGATGAACCCCCAAATGGTCCTATCGAAGCACCCCAGATAACGGTAGCCTTTTTCTCGCGAAGCGCTAGATGGCTGCACGCAATAGGATAGTAGGGCTTATTGATAAAACCATCGCCGCCCAGGAACAAAACCGCGTCTGACTCTCGTATTTCCGGTAGAATTTGCCTTGCGTATAACTTATAGGCAACCTCCCGTGTCAGCAGCCCCTTACTTGCCTGAAGAAACAGCTTGTCGAATGAACCCGGCTTTGGATAATACAAAACCCTGTGACTAATCCCCTCGTCGCTCTCTTGAATTTGCCTGTATGGGTAGTGGAGCAGGTCCACCGAGACAATCATGGGCTCTTGAAACGTTTTTCTAAGAATCTTCGCTGTACCGCGGACTATCGCCTCTGATCCGTGATTTACATATGTTGAATTGCCGACAAACAAAAAACGTTCACGTGCCATAGAATTTCACCAATTCCAAGAACTCACCTGCCCAAAAATTTTTTCAGAAACTTACGAGCCTCTCGAATGGCTCCCAGCCGCAAAGTCAGCCCCCTCATTCGCTTTCTAAATCGCTCAATATCCTTATCTGCACTAATCCACTGACTTGGACTTTCCCGCGATATACGCAACTTGATGCCTGCTTCAACCCGTTGATCATACCTACACGAACTCATCAGACCAGAACGTATGGGACGAGTCGGCAAGCTTGCTCGTCTATAACGGCTGTATCGTTCTCTAATCAGACTTCTTTTGTCAAATAAAACGCTCGATTGACTTCTTATGGTTGCGTCAATGGATATCAAATTAACCGTACGTTTTTTACGGCACTCGGACAAAAATATATTGTTAATCTCCCGGTTGCGAGTAAGTACAATCGAATGACCTCTTCCATCAGTGACGTACTCTGGCAGCCAAGCATCCATAAATGTCGCGTCGGAACATTCAGCGAATACATCATCACAAAAATCGCAGGCGTTAGGTGTAAAGTAGCGGTCAAACCAGATTCGATTCATGCCCTCTGTCCAGAAAACTACACCTTCCCGGCTCGGATTCACCCCGTTTTCAGAGATGAACCTTAGTCCAAAATCTGACGCCGGACGACTTGGGGCTTTGATACGAAACGTAACTTGCCTGAGGCAATTAGGATCCCCACCACCCAATCCGCAGATATATTCGACAAAAAATTTGCTCTTTGTCTGGTTACAGACTAAGCCTAACATAAATCTAATTCTGCGTTGAAGTTTTGGAATTAGATGCATCGCCAAACGAATGGCTTTACACATACAAGGTAAAGCGATAATAGCGTATCGCCCTTTGTGCGATAAAATATGCTTAATAACCTCGCTGGTTTCGACAGGATAATAACAGGAACGGGAACATTCACGAACTTCCTCAGGGGTGTTGCATATCTTAAACTTAAATAATTTTTCCGGGTCATTGTTTCCAGATACGCAAGCCACATGGTCAACAAGGTTACCAGTAAGTAATTTTTCCAATGTCCACGTTGCCAAGCCACCAGATGCCCCATTTTCACGGTGACTCTTAATATTAGAATATCCAACAAAGGAATTTAAATAATAACCGGTTTCCGGTGTATGTTTAATTCCGGGCGTCTCAGCAAAAAGCTTCTTACCCAAAGTGTCCTCGTTATCTTTGTCGTTATAAAATGGGCACACCTGTAAGCATAGATTACATTTTTCACCGCAGCTATTACCGATTTCAAGAGCATTATACTCACCGAATTTATTAAATTCGATTTTTAGGTTTTCACGCGGGCATATACTGGCGCAAATCCCACAACCAATACAGAGATTCCTTGCAACAACCTCAGTACATACATTTTTATGGCCCGTAATATTATTCACGATTTCGGACATGCAGAATCATGGCAACCCAGTATAATCCCATGGATATGCCATGCGCAATTAGAAGCGATATCGCTGCGCCCATACCCCCTGACTTCGGAATCAAAAGAATGCAGAACAAGATGCTCAGGACACCGCCAATAATAACACTTGTAAAATAAAGTTTTTCCATTCGGGCCGAGATAATATACTGTGAGGCAACAAATCCCAATGAGTATATTATCATATAAATGCCCATTATCCTTAAAACACCGGCAGAGGAAGCATATTCCGGCTTATAGATCAGTCTGAGAATCATTTCTGGGAAAATAATCGTTGCAAGACAGACTGGAAAAACAACAAGAAACATTACTGTAGAATATTTTATAAGAAATTTTATTCGACTTGTTTTTTCGATACCAGGCTTTGTTATTCTTGCCGTCGCGGGATTTCCAATTCGTGCTACCTGGTTCAGAAACAACATTGCTATTGTTACAATCTGCCAGGCGGCAGCGTAACCACCCAATGATTCTTTGCCTTCATAAAACTTCAATATGATCTGATTTATAATTCCGAAGGAAAGGCATCCTAACGTAGAAAACCAGATAATCAGGTTACCTCTTGCCAACCCAAGAGTGGCACTATACATCGACCTGCTTATCCCGCCGAAATCAATTCTATTAAAAGCCCATTTGCACTGAAGTATCATATAGAAGATTACTGCAGAAATAGTAAAAATCCCAAGCCAGAAAACGCTGAGACTTCTCGGGGATAGCATTATCATGAGCCATACCGCTGCAAAATACACACACCGTTGAATAAGATTATAAACGGCATGGCGACTCATCTTGCCCCAACTATCATAAACAGCCTTCAGTTCGAGTCCGAGCATCGACTGACCAAAGATAAGCAGAACAACACCCCATGTCAGATCGCTTACCGCCGGAGAGAAATACTTCCAGATAAGCAATGCCAGAGTAACTACCAAAAACATAAAGCCTCGCAACAGAAGGCTTGATACAACAAGTTGTCCTTGACGCTTCGGAAAATGTATAAGGTCTCTAACAAGTGTTCTGTTAAGGCCAAAGCCGATTATTGCTGCGCCATATGAAGCGATTGCTATGCCATATGCAAAAAGTCCAAATTCGGCTTTGCCCAGTGTGTTTGCGATCTTAACTTTTGTAATGAATCCCAAACCAGCAACAAGGAAATTAACACAGACCAAAACAGAGAGGTTCTGGACGTGTTTCTTTTGAGAACAGACAACCCTCCACAATCTGCCAGACAAACCCGGTTTCAATAGTGGCCGTCGACTGATTTGTTCCAAATCGCAAATTTTATTAGACTCCGTCCCCGTGGGTTGCAGGGGAACCCCCATGACTAATTAAAAATGTCTCCTAAAAGCTAGAAAACTAATGAAGTATAATACCGTATCCATAACCAAGAATCCAGCCATTTTGCTCAAAGCCCGCAGCTACTTTTCTCCTAACCGGCCATGAAATGCAGCGCCGACAATGATCGAACCCTTTACAACTAATTGCAAATAAGAAGGTATTGTCAATAAATTCATCCTGTTGTTGACAGTACCAATTAGCAATAAAAACATTCACAAGGCAACCAAAACAGTTGTACATTCAAAGATTGATTTGATACAATATCACAAGTTAAGCTCAGTTGTGCAGCTGAGCGGGTTCATATAGCAAATATTAGATGAAATTTCCTATCAATTCGTCCTTTTTCGGAGGATATGCGATGCAAAAATTTATCTCCCGCCGGAAGTTCCTGAAGACCACCGCTGCCGGCAGCGCCGCCTTGGCCCTCTCGGCTACGAGCTACTCCCGCGTCATCGGTGCCAACGACCGTATCTCAATCGGCATCATAGGCTGCGGCAGCCGTGGGATTGGTGCTCATATGGCCGGTGTAAATGAACATGCTAAGAGCCAGAACATAGAAATCACGGCTGTGTGCGACCCGTGGCGGCTCCGACAGGAAGCCGCCGCTGCAAAGGTAAAAGAATGGTATGGTCGGGACGCGCGGAAGTTCTCATCGTACCGTGACTTGCTGGCCTTAAAAGATGTGGACGCTGTTATGATCGCCTCGTGCGACCACCAGCACACCACGCACCTCCAGGCCGCTGCAAAGGCCGGCAAGGACGCCTACTGCGAGAAACCGCTGGCGATGAGACTCGACAGGCTCAAAGATGCCTGCGACGCCGTCAAGAATGCTAAGACGGTCGTCCAAATCGGCACACAATTACGGAGCCTGCCCAGTTTCACTGGGTGCCGGGAACTCTACAAGACGGGTATCCTCGGCACTGTAGGGCGGATTGAACAGTGCCGTAACGGCGAACGACCCTACTGGTATTCGTACATCAAGGACGTCAAAAAGAAGGATGTGGACTGGAAGGAGTTCCTGATGGATCGCCCTTCCCGTCCATTCGATCCCGTGCTGTACTCGGGCTGGTATGGTTACCGGGAATTTTCCGATGGATCAATTCCCGGACTGGGCAGTCACTTCATCGACCTTGTCCACTACATTACGGGCGCGAAGTTTCCCACAAGCTGCGTGTGTTTGGGCGGCACGTTTACGTGGAAGGATGAGAACAAGTTCACTTGCCCCGACCATGTCCAGGCCCTGTGGATTTACCCTGAGGGCTTTATGGTCAGTTATTCGACGAACTTCGGCAATGGAAGTGGGAATAGCTTCAAGATTTTCGGCGACGAGGGCGTGCTGGACATGGTCAACTGGACTGCGCCGATATTGACTGCTGAAGGCGGAGGCAAGAGAAAGGGCCAGATACGAGGTAAGAACCCGGTCAAAGAAGTCCCACGCCCGGACCACTTCCTCGATTGGCTACAGTGCCTCCGGACCCGTAATACGCCTAACGCCTCGATTGACGCCGGTTACCAGCACGCGGTCGCATGCATTATGGCGATGCAATCCTATGATACCGGCCGTCGAACTGTCTATGACCCTGAGAAACGCCAGATTCGTGAGGCTTAAGGGCAGGCAAGCACTGTCGCTTTGAGGAATACATACAAATGAATAAGGAGAAAACCCAGATGAACTCTATTGACAAGCTCTCTCGCCGACACTTTCTGGGCCAGACTGTAAAGCTCGGAACGGTGGGACTTGCGGCTTCCTGTATAACAACATCACCCACACCAGCCACGAAAGGATCTGCGATCAGCGGCCCCTGGCAGATCGGCTGCTACACACGTCCCTGGGGCCAGTATGATTACCGTGTGGCACTGGATGCCATTGTTGAGGCTGGTTTCAAATATGCCGGCCTGATGACCACCAAGTCAAAGACGGGTCTCGTGGTTTCGGCCTCCACCACACCCGAAGAAGCTGAACGGGTCGGCGAAGAGGTAAAGAAACGCGGTTTGGCGGTCCCATCAATATACGGCGGTGGTATCCCAGTAGAAAAGTCACTTAAAGAAGGTATCGAGGGCCTCAGGAAACTCATCGACAACTGCGCCGCCTGTGGTGCGAAGAACCTGCTGATGGGCGGAATAGGTAACGAAAAGCTCTACAAGACCTATTACAAGGCCATTGCCGAATGCTGCGACTACGCCGCCGAGAAAGGTATCGGTATCAGTGTCAAACCACACGGCGGCTTGAATGCCACTGGGCTCCAGTGCCGAAAGACTGTTGAGATGGTCGGCCATGACAACTTCCGCATCTGGTACGATCCGGGCAACATCTTCTACTACTCCAATGGCGAACTCGACCCGGTCACCGATGCCGCCACCGTGGACGGGCTCGTAGTTGGCATGTGCATCAAGGATTACAAACATCCCAAGGAAGTCATGGTTACGCCGGGGACGGGCAAGGTCGACTTCCC
>JAOUFU010000219.1 GCA_029858035.1 Phycisphaerae bacterium | reverse complement strand
TCGATTGGCAACATGGGAGGTATGGGTAAAAGGGGCAAGAGAAAAATGGTGCAAAAACGTGCAGAAATGTATTGGAAAGTTGACAAAAGTAGTCAAAAAGCGCGCACTTTTTGTGCAAAATGTTGCAGAAATTTGACATTTTTGTATTTTAACATTATGTTAAACTGCGCAGGATAGGGGGATTCTACTTAACCACAGAGGGCACAGAGGGAATTAGCCACTAAGTCAAGAAGGAACGAAGAGAGAAAAAAGTGTATCAGGTAATCAGGAAGTGGATATCAGGGGACCAGGAAATCAGAGTGCAGGATAACAGCAACTCAGGATATCAGGAATCATTGCTACGAAAATGCTTGTTTCCATTAGCTAACAGTTTTCATTCATCGGTAACAAACTCTACTTCAATATTCATAAGTAAGGCATAATCGAGCAAATTCACTAAAGAATCTCTGTTCATATCAGTTTCAGGATAAACACAATCTCCCTGTAGCCAGCAACTCGCCAATTCTTCAATCACCTTCAGGCCGGGATGGATTATTCTGACATTAGAAGTACCAAGAAAGATATTGCCATCAGCAAAGAAACCTGCAACAGTCAAAGCCTGCGGCCAATCGCCTGTTAGTGAGCAGATCGCCTGGCGCTCAAAGGCCGCCTCAATCTCCACCACCTTATCCTTATTGATAAAGACATACAGAGGGGCGGATTGGAAACCAAAAGAATGCAATACGGCCGGTCTTTCAGAATTCACGTCTGCAACAGTAAAACCTTCAGGCAAGGTAATATGGGCTTTTATCCATTTGCCCTCACTTCGGCAGTTAAGTGAAACGGGAGTCAGTTTCATAGGAACTTGCATCCCCTCCCACCACAGATGTGGATAGTCTTGCTGGGGAATGAACCAGATGTCCTCTATTCCTTTGACTGTTTCACCCACAAAGTCCCACCCGGCATCGGTGAAGGTAACCTGCATCTGCATCTCGGCTGTCGTCTTGCCCGTCCCACCGGCACTGATTGTCTGCCCGCTGGTTTCAACATCCCAGAAAGAATTAGTAGCCTCACCTTCAGGATTCTCTCCCACCAGTCCGCCGACATTTTCCGCTCCCTGAACGCTGCCGTTTGAATAGGAGTTGGTGATTTTGCTATTATTCCGATTCCATCCCACCAGGCCGCCTACGCGAAGATTTCCAACAACGCTGCCGGTCGAATAGCAGTTAGTGATTTTACCCAGCCAATAATTATCTCCCACCAGCCCGCCGACTTGACTCTCTCCCGAAACGTCGCCTTTTGAATAGCAGTTGGTGATTGCGCACCAGCTACTATTATATCCCACCAGTCCGCCGACATGGCTAACACCATTCACATCGCCTGTAGAAGAGCAGTTTAAGACACTACCTTCACGATTGCCCCCTACCAAGCCGCCGACAAAAATGCCTCCCTCCACGCTGGCGGTTGAATAGCAGTTGGAAATTGTGCTTTCATTATTACTTCCCACCAATCCGCCGACACTTCCATTACCTGTAACATTGCCACTTGAAAAGCAGTTCGTGATTGTGCTATAATCCCAAGTCCATCCCACCAGTCCGCCGACGGCACTATTTCCCTCAACATCGCCGCTCGAATCACAGTTGGTGATTGTACCGGAATAATTATATCCCACCAGTCCTCCGACGTATCGATCTCCTGTAACGTTGCCGGTTGAATAGCAGTTGGTGATTACTGACAAGTCCCAATTATGTCCCACCAGTCCTCCGATAAGGTCATTGCCCGAAACGCTGGCGGTTGAATAGCAGTTGGAAATTGTGCTTTCATCATTAAATCCCACCAGCCCGCCTACAAGTTCATTGCCCGAAACGCTGCCGCGCTCGGCATAGCAGTTGGTGATGGTTGCCTCTCTTAGCCCACCAACCAGCGAACCAACACGACCGTGAGTCCCTGCATCAACATTAGGGTCAATCAATCCCAAATCTTTGATCTCTGCATTATCTCCTCTAACGTACCCAAACACACCTATGTAGCTTGTGCCTGTCGAAGTATAGCTGAAGTTTGAGATAGTATGGCCATTGCCGTCAAATACACCGCTGAAGGGTTTATTATTAGAATAACTCACATAATATCCAATGATGTTGAATTCCTCACCCGTAAACTGTCCCAAATCCAAATTCGCCATCAGCTTGAAGTGCTTGTCCCAGTCGTTTTGGTCCGCGCCAATGGCATTCATCTGCTCAGCCGTATAAATCAGATACGGATCTTCCGGAGTTCCACTACCGCCCCCATATTTGGCGTGTGCCGGCAAGCAACAACAGCAGATAACGAACAATACAGTGATTTTCCCCAACAGGCTTGAAATCCTCGTCCCAACCATCTTACTGTCCTCCAGCCCCCCAATATCTCATTTTTGAGCCGATTTTAGCCACAACACACGGCCCAAACTCTCACAAACAATAGAAAATACCTCAAAGAAGCTGAATAACTAACGTAACATAGTTACGGGGGCTTGTCAAACCAAAAAAAGCAAAAAACAAGTAGCAAGGAGTAAGAATTGGGGATTTAGATTGCCGCCCTTCGGCTTCGCTCAGGGTAAACTTGCTTCGCCGGCAATGACATTTAAACCGTTGTAATCGTGGGGCTTTAGCCGTAGCTTTTGCCTTCTTCATCCACGTAAATAGTGCTCTTTGCTTTTTTTATCACGTTAATTGCCTTCGGCAACTCGTTGAGCCCGGGGATTTTGAACAGCAAGCCGCACTTTCGGCACCTTATCCGACGGTCGGCGGCGCTGCTATCGAGCGACGATGTGCCGCCACATCCCGGGCATTTGGCAATAATCTGCATGGTCAGAGACCTTTTCCAAGAGCCAGGCACTAAATTTCGAGGGCAACCTCAAAACGAAGTATTTTAGCCGCAGACTCGATTGGCATCCATCATAAACCCGGCCGGTGAGATTATTGACTGTTACGTTTGAGGCCCGGCTTTGTGATTTACGAGTAAGGGAGTGGAGTCCCATAGATGGCCTATACTAAATCTCTCAAATAGTGTCTTAAAAAGTAGCGGCATTGGGACAGAATAAGCGCGCTTATCATTATGATGACAAAAGCGTCGATGGGAGAGACCTCCTTTATCACGACAGCCAAGGCCGTGCCTGCAGACGGCGGATGTTCGACGTCCAAAGCCACCATAAGAAAAATAGCTATGCCAACCACACAGGGATACTCAATATAATATGGCAGTGCTGTGAAGTAGAAGATAGTTCCACAGGCCAAGCCAACCAGGTGGCCGCCGATAATGTTTCTTGTTTGTGCGGACACGGCTTTGGGCATTGCGAACGCGATAAAACTTGTGGCGCCCATTGCGCTGGTTATGACCATTTTGTCCCTGCCCAGAACGAGGACGAGGACAAAGAGGGCAAGGGCCGCTAACAAGCTTTGCAGGATGTAATATATCCAAAGCTTTTTGAATTTTTCTGTAATTGTGGCGTTCAATTTCATATTTGGCGGGGCCCTTATACTTTCACAATCCAGGTTGTAAACAAAAGAACGGCGAGGTATGAGTAACCTTCGGGTTGCCAAGTTTACACATTTCCTCGCCGAGTTTATGAAATCCGTTCAGGCTTCTGATTCGACCTTCCGTGGCCGGCCTTACGATATAATATTATCAGCGTTATGCTATTATATCCCGAAATTTATGATATTTTCCGCGGCCTCCCGACAGTTTTCCTTACTTTCAAGTTTGCCTGACAGTAAAAGCTTTCGTGCGGCTGCTATGACGTCGTCTTCCTCCAGCGGGACCTGCATTGCCTGGTCAATAAGAGAGGCATAATTAACCTGCACGGAAACATCCGCGTCGCTATTTTTAGCATTGCCGGCGGGGTTGAGCTGCCTGGAAGATAATTCCTCCAAAAGCTCTCTTATCTGGTTAGTTTGTATTTTTCCTATCATTACGTACTATTCTCTCACTGTTAATTCATAATTCTTTTCGCAAATCTTTGATAAAACTTTAGGATTTTTTTGCCCGTTTTTCATTTTTTTTCAAAGTTAAGGCTCTTTTTGGACGAAAAAGCACGTTTGTGGACATTTCTTTCGTGCTATATTGTTTCTGCCACCTCATAAGCTACAAACTTGATAAACTCAAGCGGACTAACGGTCACTAACTGTTCCCGCAAAGGAGCAAAACCCGAGCGTTTTTGATACTGGAAATAGTCTTTTATCCGATACTCAGTTGTTTTATCGGAGTTGTCCCAAATTTGCTCAAGAGCCCACAGCAACCGCCCATCCCGAAGGTCCACAAGCTTCAATCGAAGACCAATGGTCATATGAGGATAAGGCTTGAACTGAGAAATAGTACCAATCAATACCGCATCGCACTTTAATGTCCTGCGGATTGCGGTCAATTGGTCAAGCGTGTATGTCGGCGGGACCGCCAATGCGCTATTTTGCGTCTGATAAGGCGAATTCAAGTCCAGTTGTAAACTGCGCCACGCAGGATTATCCCGGTGGACCACAGCTAATCCGAAAGGCTGTTTCTTCTGCAAAGCCTGGAAAAGCGTTTCGGTTACATCAGTGGAAATTTGTGGATAACTCGATTTGTTGTCCAGCTCAACTAAAGCAGTCCTGCCAACGGTGGACAAGTCCTTATCCTGATTGAGATAATAGAAGTCCGGCAACGGTGCGGAAACTCTCTGGAACTGACAGGCCGATAAAAGAAAGGGCAGCAACAACAATATTGTGAATCGTGAGGGGTAAATCGATCGCGGTATCTCATCGAAGATGTGAGATATGAACGACGTGATACGAACAACAAGATACGATAATATTTTTTTCGAGCTATTCATTTGGTTTACCTAAAGAAAATTGAGATTTCCTACAGTTTCGAGCATCTTGTTTAACCCGGTGAGACAGCGTCTGAGCCTTCATTCTCGTTCCGGGCCGATTCTTCCTTTGTCTCACCGCCGAGAATTTTAAGTATCCTGAGCAGCGCTTGCAGTTGAGTGGTATCGGCTTCACGCATCTCGTCACGAAAACCCAGTATGTCGGCCCTCCAATTATTCAATTCAACACGCATTTCAATCATAAGGTCATTTGCCTCAGTCAATTCCTTTTGGGTCTGCTGCAATTGTGCCTTAAGAGCGGTATTCTGGTCATTATACTGGCGGTTCCTGGTAATGAGGTCCTGGTTTTCCCGGCGCAGGACAGCCGCCTCTTCGGAAAGTTTGGCGTATTCTTTCGACAATTCTATCGCTGACTCCACTGCGGTCGGGCCTTGTGCGGTTGGTTCCTGGAACCTCCTGGCAACAGAACCGCTCGGTAACGGCGTGGTGTTTTGCTGCGGTTGTTTAATAGAGCCCGGCTGAACAGAGAGCTTTCCCGGCCCTTTAGTGAGCGTGCAGCCCGACAGCAGAAAAATTAACAGTGATGAAATTAGTGACAGCATGATTTTTTGGTTAGTCTGCATTTTGTTTTTCTCCATTGATTTGATTGTTGTCAGGTTTTAGGTCAGGGGCAGAAGCCTGACCGTTTTGTGCTTTGGATTCCTCGGTAACCCGGTTGCCGGCATACTCGCATTTTAAATGTGTTTTTAAACCACAGGAGCAGGTTATTTCTATATCAGCGAATTCAGGACGGTTTTGGACAATACGCACCTGCGGGTCGTTTAGGGCCGGACTTTGTTCTTTTGGTCCGCCTGTTCGGGATTGCACTTGCGCCACATCGAGACGGAATTGACCTTCGAGTTTAACTTCGCCGCTCTTTAGAATGTGCCCTGCTGTTTTTGGCATTTACTATCCCAACCTTTCATTGGTTCCTGCAAGATAAGGATTATTGAATCATGCGCAATAATCGATTCCGCCAGAGGCGGACCGGTCATTTTCGTTTTCTGAGATCTCTTCGCCCAGGTCCTGCTCTTCAACCAGGCTGTTTTGTTCCTGTTCGGAATCTTCCTTATTTCCCCTGTGGGTCTGCTGATGGTGCCTTCTTTGTTCACGTCCTTTTGCAGGAGTTAAAACCGGAATATTTTGCAGGCTTTCCACCGGCTTTATTGTATTAGAATCATTATCCGCCATCTTTCCACTCCCTTAATTTAACTGACAGGTTAAATAGAGCACTTGCATGCAACTGACTGATACGCGGCTCTGAAATTTCAAAAACCTCTGCAATCTGTTTCATGGTCAGGTGCTGCTGATAATAAAGCAGAATAATTTGTTGCTGCCTTTTTGTTAACTGTTGTATCGCCTCGGTCAACTTTTCTATAAGCTCGGCCCGTTCAAGCTGTTTTGCAGGAGTAGTTGTGTTGGCCGCCGTTAGAAGTCCCCCCAGTGCCGGCGTGTCCTCTTCAAAGGCATCGATAGAGACAAAATGCCTGGCACGGGCACTTTCGAGTGTTTCATAAAGTTTATCGACAGTTACTCCAAGTTTTTCAGCCAGCTCGTCGTCAGTAGGTGCGGTGCCTGTCTGCTCTGTGATTTCCCGAGCCAGCTGCACGGCGCTGCGAATCTGCTTGTTGAGATTTGCAGGCACAAAAGACCATCCTCTCAGCTCATCCAGAATGGCCCCTTTGATCTTAGTATAGGCATACGTTTTGAACTCGGTATTGTAAGACGGGTCGAAATCGCGTGCGGCCTTGACCAGCCCAACAGTTCCAGCGGAGACCAAATCTTCAAATGATAACGGGGGCTTCAGATATGTTACCACCCTGTGTACTATCCTGCGAACCATAGGCAAAAATTCAGCTATCTGCTCATTTTTTACCGATTGTGTTTTTTGACCGGCATATGCTCGCAATGCGGCGGCATTTCGATGCCTGCGGCTCTCTTTAAGGATTCCCAAATCTGATTTATCAGCCCTGGGCATCCCAATAGAGGTTAGCTCGGTAATGTTTTTAGTCTCAACCGGCATTGTGTTCTTCCTTTTGTTGCTTCATCCGGCTCGTAATCATCGCGTTCATCAAAATAGCGTTTATTGCTTTTACGGCCCAAGCTCCCGCTATATACGCAGCCGCTGCGCCCACCAAGGCCCTCTTACAACAGGTGAACGGCGAAAGACCGCTAATCCAGCCGATACCTGCTATGGCGAAAAAACATATCACCCCGATGCTTACTGCAATTGACCGAACGTTCAACGGCATAATTTTGTGTCTCGTGTTTTGCAGCCCCGCTGCTTTCATAAGATAGCGGCGGGACGGCTAATTAAATTATTAGTTTGAAACTGTTGCAAGCTCCTGCTCCCCCGGCACCATCGATTCGAATCCGCCATTTGCGGAGATGGATATTGTATCTATCGGCTCCACTTCGGTTCCAAGCACGATTTCATCATAGGCAACGACGGGCAACATCGGCACCGTTCGCGATAACATTGCCGACAGGGACGCTCGTAATCTCGAATCGCACAACAAAACCAACTTGTCCCTGCCTTTGTCCATTTCTGTTTTCCAGGCATGTGCGATTTTTCTGCTTATCTCCATTACCATCTCG
>JAOUFU010000217.1 GCA_029858035.1 Phycisphaerae bacterium | reverse complement strand
GACCCATTCGATCGGACACATCATCGCGTTCAAGTGTTGCTGTGAAGGTCAGGCGTAGAGGCACACCACCACCGGCCGGCATCAGATAGACTTCCGTATTGCCATCATATTGGCCCGTGAAAGCCAGATATTCGCCGTCGGGAGAAAAACGAGCAAACATTTCGAAGCCTTCGTGGCTCGTTAGCTTACGGGCCACTCCCCCGGTTGACCGAACACTATAGAGGTCTCCGGCGTAAGTAAAGACAATCTGGTCCTCATGAATTGTTGGAAACCGCAATAGCCTCGCTTCACCTTGGGCAAATGTAGTATTTACGATTAAAACAGCGAAAACACATAAAACAAATAAGCGATTCATTTCAACTCCTCTTTCAAGCAAAAGAATCTTTTGGTCCGATACTTATCATCTAAGTCCCTACACACCGCATGGGAACACTTGAAGCCCTTCCCATTTATATTAGTCGTACACTGCCTAAGGATACTTGAAATCCTTTCAATTTATATTAGCCGGAATGTCCTATATAGACGATTCAATAACCCTGTTAAGACCTCCAATCCCATTATCCTACTAAATCTATACCGATTTTTCAACTGATATTGGCCAATGTACGATGAAAAGCATGGTGGGGAATCTCTATCGGACGCAGAAAAATCGCTGATTTCGTGCCATCAGCATATTTGGTGAGAATGGAATTATTTTTTATATTTTATTTGAAGGTTTCGATGCGAGGGCCGGGTGTTCCTTTAATAATTTAAGGAAACAGAACAAATGCGGCCTGAGTTATTATCGGTGGAAACAGAATTGTCCAGCTATACGCTGAAAGTATGATTGTTATTTTGTAGGTATTGACGGAATTATGAAACGGTTTTTAGGATTTAAACAAAATAAGGCCAACCCTGTAGAGAATCGCAGTAACAGCTCTTCAGACAACGATTTTACTGAAGAAATCTGTGGTCTCTCAAACCTGTATAGCCCACAAGAGCACACTCCTGCCCATGTCCGCGATGTCGCTGATGTCCTTTACGAGATGGGAAAAATTACCGCTGACCAACTCTCCGGGGTAAGACAGCTACAGGCGGGAAAAAAAGGCTCCGATATTGCTCAAATAATACGGGAATTGAAATTAGCTGATGGGCCGCTGATTTCGATGGCCAAAGCGGGCTTGTATGGATTAAAGTTTCGCCGTATTCAATCGCAGGAGGTAGACAGGAACGCATTTGATAAACTTGAGCTTAACTACATAAAAAGCAATCACATTATGCCCGTTGTGATACAGGGCAATACTCTGTTGGTTGCGACAAGTGAGCCAGCCGACCTATTTGTCATTGAAGATGTTAAAAGGCAGACTCAGATGAACGTTGAGGTCCTTGTGTGCCCGGATGAAGATATAAACAAGGTCTGCGAAACCTTCGAGAAAGAAAACATTGATTACGGCCTTGATGATGCCGTCAGTGATATGTCCGATGTCGAGGTTATCAAGGAACAGAAAGATGACCTTGAAGACCTCGAAAAAATGGCGGGACAGTCGCCTGTTATTAAATTCGTCAATTACCTTATTAGCAACGCGATACGTGAGGGGGCCAGTGACATTCATATTGAGGCCAAAGAAAAGTTTACGAAGGTAAGATACCGCATAGACGGCGTGCTTTTTGACACAACGCGGTCGACGTTGAAAATGCATCCTGCGATTATTTCGAGAATTAAGATTATGTCCAATCTCGATATATCCGAAAGACGCCTGCCTCAGGACGGCAAAATCAAGGTTACCGTGGGCGGCAGGGGAATTGACCTGCGTATCTCGACGCTGCCGACAAATCATGGAGAAAAAGTGGTTATCCGTGTCCTGGACAGTCAAACGATTATGAGGAATCTCGAGCAGTTGGGTATGGAGCCAGATGTCTGCGAGGCCTTTAAGCAGCAAATTGTCCTGCCTCACGGGATTCTGCTTGTTACGGGTCCTACCGGTTCCGGCAAGAGCACGACCCTGTATTCGTCTCTGTGCCAGATGGATGGTGACAAGTTAAACATATCGACTGTTGAGGACCCGGTTGAGTATGAGCTTGATTTTTGCAATCAGGTCCAGGTCAATGAGAAGATTGGTCTTGACTTCGGTACGTCGCTGAGGAGTTTACTGCGTCAGGACCCTGATGTGATGATGATTGGTGAGATTCGGGACAACGAGACTGCCCGAATCGCCGTTCAGGCTGCCTTGACAGGCCATCTGGTCCTGTCGACGCTTCACACGAATGATGCGGCCAGCAGCGTCACCAGATTGGTTAATATCGGCATAGATGAGTATTTGATAGCGGCATCATTGAATGCGGTGCTTGCTCAGCGACTGGTCAGGAAGATTTGCCCGAAGTGCAAAACCGTATACAAGGTTCCGGAAAATATCCGCAGACACATAGCTAATACGGGAATCAAGGCCAAACAGCTTTTTGCAGGCAGCGGTTGTGATGATTGCCGGGGTTCCGGCTATTTGGGCAGAATGGGTATCTACGAATTGTTGGTTATTGATGACAAGTTCAGGGACATGATTAACAAAGATTCTTCGGTCAGTAATATGCGTGGCGTTTTTCGCCGGAGCGGTCAGCCGTGTTTGTTTGATGACGGCGTGAAAAAGGTCGAGCAGGGCTTGACCACAATAGAAGAAGTACTCCGTGTAACCGAGGTATGTAACGAAACTTTCGAATCCGAATTGGTCTCAGACAGTAACTTAAAACCAGTTCAGTGTAAGAAAAACGAGAGCGAATAGGTTAATTATCTGACGTGACATAACAAGTAGACTTCGATTTGAGATTATGTTTAAGAAATATGTTAAACTTGGTTTATTAATATTGGTTATTGGCATCGCTGTGCTTGGATGGGTCCTCAAAGAGAACAATAAGGATCAGCAAAGGGCTGCTTTCTATAAGTCGAAGTATGGCTCAGGCCCGGAGGAGTATCTAAAGCAATACAATGAATGGTTGCAATTACCTCCGGAGCAGCGAGCAAACTTGCCCTGGTGGCTGGACAAGTATGGGAAAAACAAAACAGAAAACCAGTTGCAAAAAGAGCAACAGGAAAGACTCAATGCAGACATGGACAAATTGGCAACAGGAAAAAAAGAAGCTAATCCGTTTGCCGATATTCTTTACGGCGAAAACTGGCGGAATAAATTGAACGAATACAAAAAACAAAGACGGGTGAGAGGGTACATTTTTACCGGCTCTATTGTATGTGCGCTTACGGGCGGGGCGATTGTTACTTGTTGCTTTCTATTGTGGATATATCAGATTCTTATTAAAGCCTCTTCTAATCTGAGAAAATCTGTCGCTGTTGTTTCCGGAGGCCAAAACACAAACAAGGATAAAAAGACGACTCAAGTTGTTGCAAAAGAAAACATAATATTTAAGGCTAAAGCAAAGGCAAATGTCGAAGCTGAAAGAAAATCTAAGCCAACTGTTGAAAAATTGGCACAAGCTAAAGCCGAAGCAAGGGCAAAGGCCATAACTGAAAGAAAAACGAAGGCCGACGAGGAAAAAGCGGCCAAGGCCCGGGAGAAAGCAAGAGCAAAATTACAGACCCATGAAAAAGTCAGGGCTAAGGTAGAAGCTAAAACAAAGGTCAAAGAGGAAAGAACAGATAAAGCCGAAAGCGAATCAAGAGAAAAAGAAGAAACTGGAGAAAAAGTCGGAGTTTCTGTGGAAGATGGAAAAACTATGGACCAGCACCAGGAGCGAAGAGGATTGAGGCGACGAGACAAGAAACAGACAAAAGCACTCGGAAATTCAGACTGGAATACTTATAAGCAGGATTCTGTCAATCATACTGCCGTTTTAATTCCGGATGAAAAATCCATCGAACTCGTGGAATCATTAGAAAAAGCCGCGGAAAATGTGAACGTAAGTAATAAAACTGAGGACTCGCTCAAGGAAAAAACCGAGAATTTGGAAAAGCAGATGGCGGAGTTCAGGCAGATGGCCGAGGGTGTTCAGCAAACAACTATTGAGAATTCAAAACCAATCAACAACACTCTTAGTGAGCTTGCTCAGCAGGTGTCAGCCATTCGTGAATACGCCTCCTCGCAACAGGACAGACTGACAAAACTTCAGGACGGTTACGACTGGAACATAACAAAGACTTTTTGCATGCGTGTTATTCGTTGTATTGACAACCTTGAAAAACGTATTAGTCAGTTGTCGGAAAAGGATATGGAAGTCGTAGACCTCAAGGAAGTAAGGGATGAGATGCTCTTTGCTCTCGAGTCCAGTGGTGTTGAACAGTATGAGCCCGAATTAAACAGTGATTATCATGGGCAGGAAAAGTTTGCGGAGGCTGTCAAAGGCAAGGAAAGCTGCGATGACAAAAAACAGACAGGAAAAATTGCAGAAATAATAAGACCTGGTTATCAATTCTTTATTGATGAGGATAATATAAAGATTGTTCGTCCAGCTCAGGTTAAGCTGTATGGTTAGGTTTGTTAAATAAAGGTAGTATGTTGAATAATGAGAGCCCAAATGAGATAAAAGGGGTATAAAATGGCTAAAAAAGAGCCCAACAAAGCTAATATAGTAGGTATAGATCTTGGAACAACATTCTCAGCGTTAGCGATTCTTAATGGAATCGGCAAGCCGGAGATTGTCCCAAATTCTGATGGTGAGAGACTCACGCCTTCCGTGATTTTCTTCGACGAGGAAAACTCTGATGTAGTCCGGGTTGGTGTTGAAGCTGTTAACTCAAGGCTTGTAAACGCTCAACGCTCTATTCGGTGGATAAAACGCCACATGGGAGATGCAAATTATCGCAAGAATATTGATGGAAAGGATTGGACCCCTGTGGAGTTGTCTGCGCTGATACTGAAAAAGCTAAAGGAGGAGTGTGCCACAGAGCATGGCCAAATCTGCGATGCGGTCATTTCAGTTCCTGCTCATTTTGACGAAGTACGAAGAAAAGCGACAATGGACGCAGGAACTGCCGCTGGGCTCAACGTGATTGGGATTGTCAATGAGCCGGTCGCCGCCGCTCTGTATTATGCTACTACACGCGACGTTTCGGGAAAGGTACTCGTATATGACCTTGGTGGTGGAACATTCGATGTAACAATAATGGACGTTAAGGGACATCAAATGCAGATTGTCTGTTCACAGGGCGACCATGCACTCGGCGGAACAGACTTCGACCAGAAGATTTTAGAGATTTTGGAGAAAAGCTACAAGGACAAATTTGGTGCCGGGCTGATTACATCTGATGAGGACAGGGCGAAGTATGAAGACGATGCTGAGGATATTAAAAAGACATTGTCACGACGTCTTGCTGCAAAGAAAATGCTCTACGGCCCCGCTGGAAATATGAGGGTGGAAATAAAAAGGGAGATGTTCGAAGATACCATTGCTTCATTGATAGCGCGCACGGATATCCTGGTCGAAGTCGTTCTTGATGAGGCAGGCCTTAAGCCTTCTGAAATCGATAAGGTATTGTTAGTAGGAGGCAGCACTCGTATTCCATTAGTCCAGAAACACCTGGAAAAAACGTTCGGATTTAAGCCTGAAACGGCAGTAAATGTAGACGAATGTGTAGCACTTGGTGCAGCTTTGCAAGCCGGGCTGACTATGCTGAGGGAAAATCCGGAGAAAGTGCCCGTTGGAATCTCGAGCGGACTAAAAGATATTAACCTCACCGATGTCTGCAACCACAGTTATGGTACTATCTGTGCTCCTGTTGACAACGAAACAGGCAGACGTATAATTCAGAATTGTATCATTCTAAAGAAAAACACACCCTTGCCTTGCCATGCATCACAAATGTTCTATACTGTCTCTGAGGGACAAACAGAACTTGAGGTAACCATAAGCCAGGGCGAAGATTCGGCCCCTGAGTACGTAACTAAGATTGCAACACACAAGTTCCAGCTGCCTCCGGACAGGCCCGCGGAACGACCGATTAAAGTCACTTACAGCTATGATGTAAACCAGAGAATGCACTGTAAGTTTGAAGACGTCGAGTCAGGAAGAACCCTTGAAGTAGATTGCAGCCTGGACAAAAAAGGTAACATGTCTGAAGAAAGAGAAAAGGGCAAACGATTGGAGAACGTTAAAGTCAAATAGCAATATCGGTTGGCATGCCAATGGAACAGATATTGATTCCAATTCTGATAGTAATACTCACTGCTATAGTTGTGATTATTCTTGATTTGACTGGTCAAATCAGGATACGGCGGTTTTTTACTAACTACAAGTGTCAGGATTCTAACAGTCGTGCAGAATTTCCAATTATGTGCGAAGTAGAATGCAACCCAATTACCGAGTCATCTGAATTACCCGATCCTGAAGCACTTAATTGTCGGATTAAATTAACCCGGCAGAAGGAGGCTGATTGTGCTTTTGATGCTTTTACAGTGCAAATTGGAGGCATAATTCGCACACCTTCTGATATGCATTATACAACGTTGCAAGTTATACTCACAGATGTTACTGACGAATCTTATGATGCCAAACCCGTACATAGCCGCGTGAAACAATGGCAATCACAGGATTCGCCGACATTTTGCTACAGTGCCGACCTCGGCAAAATACCTAAGCAAGTTACTACACTGTCAGATTGGACTTCCGTTGCGCAATTACATGTTGACTGGCTTATGTTTCCGCACAAAGGAAAAAGAAACCTGCAGTGCACGACCTCAATTTTATCTCAGCGAAACGGCCAAGTGCTTGCTTGTGCAAAATGCTCTTTTAATTATGACAATCAGGACCTTGGATATATCGATTTACAAGAAAACGTCCAGCGAACGAAAAATCTGGCGGTGGCGCTGGCTTTTGCCGTCAGCGCTGCAGATAGAAAACTCTATAACTGCGAGATTGAAATTATTAAAAGCTGGGCAAGAAACAATCTTGATTATGCTCAGGCCTCTGATAAAGACAGGCGTAAACTCGAAAAGGCGCTGAATAAAACTGTTGCTTTCTTCTCTAATGGTAACCAGCTCGACGCTTATAAAATATGTAAAGAAATCGTGGAAATCGTTCCCCTCGCTGAACGCTACGACATTTTAGACCTTTGCCTGCATGTAGTGCAGGCAAACGGCGTAGCTGCAGCTGAAGAAATAGATCTTATAAAAAATTTCGCTGAATGGCTTGAAGTTGACATGAACAGGTTTCGGGACATGGTGGAAAAAATTCTGCCCGTCGATATGCACGAAGCCAGGGACCAGGAAGTTATACTTGGCGTCAGTGCCGATATGAGCAAAGAAAAAACTCGACAGCAGCTAAATAGAGAGTACAACAAATGGAATTCGAGAGTGACAAATCCTGATCCCGCAATTCAACGTCAGGCTGACCAGATGCTCAATCTCATTGCAGAGGCAAGGGCAAGGAGTGAATGTGTAACCTAAGATACCACGGATGCTAACTCCCGTGTCGGTCTTCATATTAATAATATACCACTTGTTTTATTACTGTCTAATGAGTCCTACCTAAGCCGTTTGGCCAGCTCAGCTATAGATTTAAGTTGTTCAGTATCAAGTAGTCTGCCCACC
>JAOUFU010000216.1 GCA_029858035.1 Phycisphaerae bacterium | reverse complement strand
CGGCATGTCTTACTATTTTATACGGCCCGGTTGTTATCACCTTATGGCCTCTGTCGTTTTGAATACGGACGCTCGTTTCAAAATGTGTGTTTACTATCATTGCCCAGTTAATAATAACAGAGCCGACAAGAAACAGGACAATACCTGCAATCGTATAACGATAGCCAAGGTATGACCATTGAAACCTTATATCCAATCCAATTACGACAGGAAGAATATAAAAGCCCATGATGCCAAATGCAATCAGCATGAACTTGTCCCAGGGCTTTGTGTCCTTCTTTTTCTCCCACTGTCCTCTATGGTTTAGAAGCTCAGGATTAGCCTTGCATACAAACATTATGCCTCCAAACATACCAATAAAACTTACAACAAGGTAAGCCCACCCCTGAGCTATGTCCATACGGCCTGCCGAAATAAACAACAGACCCACCTGCATAAAAGGACCGAGAAAGGTCCCAACAAGAACTTTGACCCCGTATTTGTTAAGTTTTCTATTTCCCATACATCTCAAAAAGGAATTTGGCGGCATTTACTTGGCCGTTCCAATATTGCAATTGCTTTAATTTGGTATATCCGACCGGTTTCGGCAAGATTATAATCCGCTACCGCAAAAATAAGTGTGTTCATAACTTGGAAACTCCGGGATGAGTCCGCCCTTTTAATTCAACGAACGCCCGCCTTAATCATATCATCGAATACTCAGAGCTTAGCCCCTGGTCTTGCCGCCCGAAACGTTGATGACCGTGCCATGAATATAACCGGCCCGGTCGGAGGCCAGAAAGCACACTGTGCCGGCAACTTCACTCAGTTTGCCGCTTCTGCCCAAAGGAATAGCGGCTTTCTTGTACCTTTCTCGCAGCTCTTTGACGGTAATTCCCCGCGTATATGCCAATGAACGTTCGTATTCTTCGGTCCTAAGCGCCGTTGCTTCCAGTATTCCCGGCGCGACGCCGACAACCCTGATATTATGTTTGCCGAGCTCCTTGGCCCAGGAACGGGTCAGATTGTAAATAGCTGCCTTCGTGGCCGCATAGACGCTTTGACCTTCCGAGCCTTCCATACCTGATTCCGAAGCCATATTTATAATCACCCCCCCACCGCCTGACTTCATCATCTCCCTCGCAACAGCCTGCGCACACAGAAAAACGCCCTTCTGATTGATTGAAACGACCTTGTCCCAAATCTCCTCGGTCAACTCCTCTTTGCCCGCCGGGTCAATAAGCAACCTTGGAATGTTTATGCCGGCATTGTTGATAAGTATATCAATCCGCCGTGGCGGACCAAAGGCATCGAGTGCCGCTTGTATCATAGCATCCACACTTGTCTTGCTTGTCACATCCGTCCCCGTAGCAACGTGATTGCCGCCGAACTTGTCATTCAAATCAGCGGCTACCTCTTTGGCGCCTTCCTCGTTTATATCAGCAACGACAACATTCGCCCCGACCTCAGCCAATCCCTCACAAACAGCTCTTCCGATGCCGCAGGCCCCGCCGGTAACGATTGCAACTTTTCCTTCAAGATTAAGCCAACCCATTCAGTTCAATCTCCTAAAGATTATTTTTTTTCGCAGACTCACAGGTGAATCATAGCTTTTATTACACCGTCACGATAGCCCGCAACCAGATCGAACGCTTTTTGCGTATCTTCGAGAGCAAAATTGTGGGTTATCATGAAATCGACATTAACTTCTCCGCTTTGAATCAAATCAATCGCCGCCTGAACACAATGGTTCTGTCGGCGGATATAATTGATGGAAAGTTCTTGTCGCTTGAACGTATCAACATCAAAAGATATTCGCTCTTTCCGGGCGGTTCCTATTATGACCAGTCGGCCGCCCGGCTTTAATATCTCGAAGGCCTGGTCCAGCGCTTCCTGTTGCCCGCAGCACTCGATAACAACATCGAGACCGAGCGGTTCGGCTGTGAGGATGTCTTTGACAATATCAACACGGTCGGGATTGCCCGCCCAGCTAACCCCAACGCCACGGGCGGCTTCCAGACGCGCGTCAATTTTCTCTGTTAAATATATTTTTTGTACCTTCTCAGCTTTGGCTGACAACAAGACACTGAGACCGATAGGGCCTGCGCCAAGGATTCCTATGCCGGCGCCTTCTGGAATCCGGGCCCGTTTGACCGCGTACACCGCTATCGACAACGGCTCACACAGGGCCGCCTGTTCAAGAGTAATAGCCCCTCCGGTTGGAAAACAGCATTCCTCAGACATAACAATATACTCACACAAACATCCACCGCCCTGCCCGGGACAGCCCAGGAACCGCAAATCTTCACAGGTATTCTCCCTGCCCATCCTGCACTGGCTGCACTTATGACACGACACCGCGGGGTCAACGGCAATTTGGTCACCGACTTTAACGCTCGTGACCGAACTGCCGATTGCTTTGACGGTAGCCGAGCACTCATGTCCTATTATAAAGGGATACTCAACAATTTGTCTCCCGATTCGACCGGTCTCATAGTAGTGCACGTCGGAGCCGCAGACACCCACCCTTTCAATTTTAAGCAGAACATCATTGTCCTTTTCGATAGTCGGGTCCGGCACGTCCCTCAACTCCATTTGATTGATGCCGGTCAATACAATTGCCTTCATAAATGAAATTTCCCTGTCTATGCCGTCTTATACGTTAAATCTGAAATTAATAATGTTGCCATTCTGGACAACGTAGTCTTTGCCTTCAAGCCGGATTTTGCCGGCTGCCTTGAGGGCCTTTTCGTTACCATGCTCTTTTAAATCATCGAAGCTAAAAGTCTCAGCCCTGATAAAACCTCGTTTTATGTCAGTATGCACCTTGCCGGCCGCTTCATGTGCAATTGTGCCCTGCTTTATGGGCCAGGCCCGTATCTCATTCGAGACTACTGTTATAAAGCTGATTAATCCCAGCGCCGAATAGCAGCCATTGACGAATTTACTTATCGCTGATTCGGCAATACCCAAATCTGCCATAAACTCCGCTCTGCTCTCGGCGTCTAATTGGGCCAGTTCGAATTCGAGCTTCGCACAGATTGTAACCACCGGAACGGAAGTGTCAACATGCTCGCTAAAATCGAATTTCGCCTTTAACTGGTTCTCCCCAACGTTTACCGCAATCGCCATTGGCTTTAGCGTAAGAAATCCAAGTGACTTAATCATCTCGCGTTCTGCATCGTTTTCAATAGCCGAGCTAATCGGCTTTTCTGACTCTATCGTCTCCTGGAGTTTTTTGTGCAGGGCCAGCTCGGCCTTATCATATGCCTGGGTCTTGGTCGGTTTATGGACCTGCTTTTCGAGCTTTTCGATGCGCGTCGCGACAAGCTCCAAATCGGCAAGCAGCAATTCCGTCCGCAATTCCGCCAAATCTCCCACCGGTTTTATACTATTTCGATAAGAAAGTACGGCCGGATTTTCAAATGCCCGCACCACCAAAACGAGCATATCAACGGTTCGTATTTGGTTAATCTGCCGCCTGGCTGCAGACCGGCCGTGATCGTCGGTAAAGTTAAAGCCCGGAACGTCAAGACAGTCTATCGTTGCGTACGTGGTCTTCTTGGGCTTGTAGTATTCCGTCAGCCAGTCGAGTCGTTCGTCCGGGACCGTAACAATAGCTTCTTCAATCGTTGTCGAGCCAATTGGCGGAATCCCCTTGCCGCTTAAGCTCGCAAAAATAGTACTCTTGCCGGATTGTAACAGACCGAGTAAAGCAACCTTCAATTTCACACCTCCTTATTTATAAACGCTGTTTCCATAAGCGTCGTAAGCCACAACGGCGGGAAAATCGACTACGCTTAATTTCCGAATGGCTTCAGCTCCCAAATCGTCATAGGCAATCACCTCGGAAGCAACGATGTGTTTACTCAATAACGACCCCGCCCCGCCGATAGTAGTCAGATGCACCGCGCCGTATTCTTTCAGGGCCTCTCTAACCTCAACTCCCCTATATCCTTTCCCGATCATCGCCCGCAGGCCCTTAGCAATTAGTTTTGGGCTGAAAGCGTCCATTCGCGATGAGGTGGTCGGCCCGGCGGCGCCAATTACTCGTCCGGGCCGGGCAGGTGTCGGACCGACGAAATAAATAATCGCACCTTCAAGTTCAAACGGCAGCTCGCGCCCGGCATCTATCGATTCGCACAATCTCTTATGCGCCATGTCCCGAGCGGTATAGACTGTGCCGGTGATAAGAACCTGCTCACCGGCTTCCAAAGAGCGCACGTCAGCTTCTGTTAGAGGCGGCTGTAATTGCTTCGTTTCGTCCATACTCTTCAACTTTTCCTGTAACAAAGTGCCTCTATTTGACATTCCTTCAAACGCAGAAATCCAGTTGATTATCTTCCACGTGTCCTTAAAAAGAAGGAAATAGACCACATTTTGCTCTTGAAAGCTGCAATTATATTATCGGCCGCAAGTGCAATCAAGGCTTTCTTGGCAAATCATATTGACTCGCCGCTTTAGTGTTCATAGTTTGAGATAAGTGCACTCCGCAGACAAAGAAAAATGGCAAAAAACATGAAACATCGAATACGGCTGCCGTCCGGTTCACACTCTCGGCCGCAAGCTCGGCATGAGTCTGAAAAAATCACGGGCTCCTGAACCTCATAAAGGCCCTAAATCCCCGAAAAACGCACTTTAGGCCGATAAATTAATGAAGTCAAAGCTGCAAATTTACGTAATGAAATTAATAATGTAGTGTTATTTCAAATAATAATGTTATAATGGGTACATAATTCAATGTTTAGGAGTAGACTGACAAGACCTTCAAAGGGTGATCATTTTCAGAAAAATTATACACTTAACAAACTATCTTTCCTGCATCTTTCCAGGATATGGTTCTTTAGGCAGGCTGAGCAATGACAACGTTTATGAAAGGAGTATGAAAAGATGGCGGAACAAAGAAAAGCACAGGTTAGAGTAATTGTCGTACTAAGCTTTTTGCTCATGCTGATTTTCGGCGGTGTAGTCGGAGCCAAGACGGTCGTAAAGGTGGCCAAGCACATCGTCAAAGGCTCGGGCGTTACCAAGGAGGATTTGGAAGAGCAATTCAAAGGGATAAAGAATACCTGGGACAGCGCTGACGTCACGCATGTTCAGGTCGGTGGCGTCGACGAAGTCAACGACGTCAACGAAGGCAAGGTCGCAGGAGCGATCAATATTTATGGTACGCCTCTGAAGGTCAAACCGCCGGGTAACCCGGGGATTTGTTATAACCGATCGCATATTGTAATAGGGCCCAATGCGCCCAATGACACTGGTGCACACGAAGCCGGCCATTGGAACGATGCCACTCCCGATGATTGCAACACCGAACACGGCGACCCCTGCGGGCTCTACCCCGGTGACCCGAACTACATGGGTTACGACACAAACGGTAACGGCAAACAGGACCCCAATGACTCAAATAATATTATGTTCCCGGGCACAGGACGGACCGGAAGCGATACCGACCCAAACCAGAAAAAAAGATACGGCGAAAATGCAAAAAAATGGGTTGAGTCGCAGAATGCAATCGCAGGTGAACGCGGCAGCGATAATCCGGACACGGTCGGTGATGCAGAACACAGCATAATCGATATTACAGACACCTCGGTCTGGGGCATAGGCAATATTTTCGAAGACTATCAGATGAATTTCAAAATGCTGCTGCAGGAATACCCCTATCCAAGCACAGGTGACCCACCAGTGATGTTGGGCTTTTACATAGAGTCTGACCAGTCCTGTGAAACGGGTGAGCCGCCAGGCGGCCTTGATTACTATATGGGCTATGATACGATGGCCGAGAAACCTGTTTTCATGGTATATGACCCATTCGGAGGATGGACACATTGGGATCCGAGCATCATCGAGGTCGAAATGCAATATATGGAATTTGACGGGCCGTTCGAACCCATCCCCATTGGTATAAAGCTTAGCTTGCCTCTGATGGCGATAAAAAGTCCATTAAGCGGCGACCTGCTGTCATTCAAGGCAAAGGCTGAGTCCATGGATGGTTTTGCCGATTATGCGCCTGATTTCGGCATGACAACCATTCTTACAAAGCCCCTGCCGCCGCCGCCGCCGACAGTCCTGGGCGACCTGGATGAAGACCTCGACGTTGACATGCGCGACTTGGCCTTACTGCTTGGAAACTACCTGGCAGGAGTTGAATAGTCCGCCGACAGATATATAGTTGAATGGTGTGCTGTGCACAGCACACCATTTTTCTTCATTCTGAACGGAGCAAAGCAAAGTAGGATTAGCAAAATTTGTTTTGCACACGCGGAAACCGCAAGGCGTTTGCCCCCCCACCGCTTGTATCCTTAATCTTCTTGAACTTCGTCAGGCTTCCATTTAAGTTTCTGAAGGTCTTGTGTTCTCTCAAAGAAGACATGATTATCCAAAAACAATACATTGCAACCCTCCCACTCGTGATATGCAGTTGTTAATATTTCAGCTCCACCAAATTGATTCCAACCTGGACCAGTCTCAAAGATAACAACCATATCTGGAGGTCCATTCATACCAAATTTCTCGATATTCTTATTCATAGCGTAATTACATGGGCCCCTCTTCGAACCTCGGCACTTAAATTGTTCTTTGGTTACATTTCCATGCTCAATAAGTAAATCACACCATTTTGATGGTGTAGGTAACATACCATTATAATCATCGGCATAGATAAGCATTGCTCTACCTATAGCTGCCATATTCGAACCACATACCATTCTTGGTGATATTGACCGTATCCTTGACAACATTAATTTGCCATTCAGAGTTATCCCTATGGTTCCAATGATTGCTCCAGCAATACCAATCCCTAATCCAATTAGCCTTTTTTGGCTTTTTGCTATCTTAATGATACTTATAAATCCAGTAACTATGGCTGCAGGAACAGCAAACGGAGCAAAAAATAGAAATAGCAATGAAAGAGTATTCAAAATGGGCGATTCAAGCATTTCATTATGGTAGGCTGCCCAAATCCCAGGAATACTCAAAATGGCAAGTAGAAATGATAGAACTGCTAATTTAGAAACTGTTGCTTTTTGTTCTTCTTTTCTCTCTTCTTCACTCATCTTTCAGCCTTTACAAAGCCGTGAGTTTCCCGCATGTTATGTCTATATTATTATCTCTTAAAGCCCCTCCAAACACAATAAAAAATTTTAATCGCGCCATAGATCCTGCTACACTGCCCCCTTTTGCATAGCAGTCTGTGATTGTACCCTGACTTTGTCCCACCAGCCCGCCAACAGAAGACTTTCCCGTAGCGCAGCTGATTGTATAGCAGTTTATGATTGTACCGGATGATGTTGCTACAACAAGGCCCCCTACATTAACACCGATTAAAGTCGATATAAACCAGCCGACAAGCAATCTGACCATTTGCCCCGAGCGTGAGAGGTTCATCTCGACTAATCACTCCGCCAACGCGCGCCTGCCTTGCTCTACTGTCGCCACATCGAGAGATATGTTGCCGCCATCAGCAACAATTTGCTGCCCCTCTCGCGAGAGCAGAAATAGCAAGAACTCCGCCGCCGGGCCACCAAGTGGTTGACGCG
>JAOUFU010000215.1 GCA_029858035.1 Phycisphaerae bacterium | reverse complement strand
CTGAAATATGAAATTATCTATTTTTTTCTATCAACATTCTTCACTTCAGTGTCGGCATAAATAATGAAAGGCGTCGAGTTATCGCCTTGGGATAATAGCAGGCCATGATGCGTTCACCTCCTGATTCAAGCTGGAAAAATTTGTAAAAGATTTTAAAACACCAGTTCCCGGCCTAAAAACGCAGTTATATTTTTTAAAATCAGTTACTTTGCGCTTGTTTTGTATTTGTAAAAGGTCATACTAATGGAAGCTTTGAAAACGCACCATGCTTCTTGGGGTAAACTGAGTACGTAAAGAGATAATTGTCAGGAAAAGGACAATGAGGCGTATCGCGCCTTAATTTGGAGGTAAGTTCAATGTCTAAGAAAACACTTCTCAGAACTATAGTTTCATTCGGTTTTTTGCTTTCTGCCGCGGCCGGCCGGTGTTTTGCAGATGCATCGTTTCAAATTGAGGAAACAGCGGTATATAAAAACAGATACGGCGACAAGACCTTTGGCGATTACTACAACGTAGCGGCGGTATCTCCAGCCGGAAATCCGGTGGCGTGGTGGAAGTTCGAGGGCAACGCCGGCGACAGCATCGGCAATAACCATGGCGCCGAATATGGTGATCCATGCTATCCCGCTGTTGTTTTTGGCCGGGCGATTAACTTGAATGGAAAAGACGATTACGTAGTCGTGCCGGACAACGCGGGCGGCGCGGCGATAGAGTTTGGCAGTGAATCCTTCTCTATCACTCTCTGGGTCAAAAGCAAATGGGCGGTCGGTTCCGAAAAGGAGTTTATCATCAAAAATGGTACGTCCGGCTCTGAATATAAAGGCGCGAGCGGCAAAAGGTATGCGATAAAATTCCAAACTCAAAACTTCCGCTTTGTCCTCGATGACGGCGTTACAAAAACAATGTTAAACGGGGCCGGCACAGACTTTGCCACCGGCCGGTGGGTCCATGCTGCGGTGGTACGTGACACGGCCGCAGATGAGCTTCTGCTTTATTGTAACGGCCTGCTGGTAAGCACCGCAGTCGACAATACCGGTGGTATTTCTTCGCCGTCCGAGAACCTGTTTATTGGCGCGTCACCGCAAGAGAACGCAGAGGCAAGTGGCCCGGATTCCGTCCCTGTCGGTCACTTCCTCTCCGGTATGCTCGGCGATGTCCGCATCTACGACTATGCACTGTCACAGGCGGAGATAGTGGGCGTTACCGGTGCCGGTGCGCTGCGTTTGCCGTTGCTGTCGTCGGAGGCGCTTATCGATATGGCGGGAAGATATGAGAAGTCAAGAACATACGGAGAAGCAAGGAGCATATATCAGCAAGTAGTACGGCAGTATCCTGACAGTTCCGAAGCCGGCAGGGCAAAGATAGATGTTCCAAAGATGAATATCTTATCACTTTTCGATTCGAAGGAAGAAGCCGCGGCCCAGGCGGCCCTCGATAGCTTAATTGCCGATTTTAATGACCATCCGGATTTGCCGGAGGCACTTTACGAGGTCGCAAAAAAAAGATACCAGGACTCCGGCAATTATGAGCGGGCCAATAGTATCTATGAGAAGATTACAACACAATGGCCGGGTTCTGAATATGACTTAAAGTCACAAAGAAATCTTGTCATCTCGTATATCTCTATGGGAGAAACCAGCCAGGCCTGGGAGGCCCTTGATAAATTAGCTCAAGAGTTCGACGACGACCCGGGTTTGGCGGGGGCGCTTCTGAGTATCGCGGAAATATATAGAAAGGCGAAGAAATACGAAGAGGCAAAGAGTATCTATGAGACGGTAGTAACAGACTATCCGGGCACCGAGCACGCCTTAAAGGCGCAAAAGAAGCTGGCAATCGTTTACGTCGATTTAGATGATGACCCCAACGCCCAACAGGCCATTGATAGACTGGCTCAAGAGTTCCCCGGCGACCCGAATTTGGCCGACGCACTTTATGAGATAGCAAAAAGATATGAATGGGTACGGGGAAAATACGAACAGGCAGGGCCAATCTATCAGCAGATAATACAGAGCTTCCCCGATAGCTCTTACGCTAAGGAAAAGTTGGACCTCTCAAGGACAAATATCATCTACCTTATCGAGTCGGGAAATTACAGCCTGGCCGCCGGGGCCCTCACTACACTGCTTGCAGATTTTAACGAGCATCCCGATTTGGCATGGACGCTGGATGGCATCGCGGGAAGATATGAAAAAGCAGAAAAATACGATGAAGCACGGAGCATCTATCAGAAAATCGTAACCGATTATAATGAGACTGACTATGCCTTCACGGCCCAAAAAAAGCTGACCATCCTGGAGATTAATGTGGGAGATGACGCCGCCGCCCAGGCAGCCCTCGATACCTTAATCGCCGATTTCAACGACCGCCCGGAATTCCCTCAAGCACTATTTTCAATTGCTGAACAATCCTTCTATGGCCAGAACTTTCGATGGGCTATCAAAGTCTGGGAACTTATACTAACTGAGTCTCCGGGAAGCTACCTTAAGAGCGAAATCCCATATCTTCTTGCCACCTGCTATAACCACCTAGATAATTATGAGAAGGCGATCCAATACTATAAGAAAGTGGTGGAGCAGTATCCTAATAGCCGTTATGGTTGGCGCGCACCCTATAGGCTGGGCGTTCTTTACAAGCTATTAGGAGATTATGAAAAGGCGGTTTACTGGTATGGGCAGCAACGCAAGCTCTACTCCAACGAGTCAACTTCGCAACAAGCATTGTTCTGGCAGGGCAATATTTTTCTTTTTGATTTGAAGGATTATCAAAAAGCGGTCGAGAAATTCCAAGAATATATCGAGCTTTATCCGGAAAGCGAGGGATCTCCTGAGGTCTGTTATGATTTGGCAATGGCCTATGAAAAAATTGGTGATAAGACGCAAGCAATAGCACTTCTGCAGGAGGCACAGAGCCTGTACCCGAACTCCATTTTCACCCGACATATCATGGATAAACTCGCAGAATTGCAGGAAGGAGTGAAACAATGACCAGATCTAACAATAAAGAAATGTTGTGCGTAAATCATAATAGCCTCTTGACTTTCTTAGTCACTATCGCTCTGCTATTAATCTGTGCTGAGTACACTTTGGCATGTTGCGTAACTGACGCAGACTTATGGGTGAGAAAATCACTTGGAGACCCATGGGCGAAATCAGTAACCCTGTGCACAGGTGAAACTGCCTATTTTAAGGCAGAATGCCAAGTCGACGGGGATACCGAGGGCAGAGTTATAAAATGGGAATTTGACTACGACGGAGGCGGGACTGATGAAACGAAATGCACTTACTCTGGTTGCACCTCTGGTCCTGAATCTGGTGGCACTTACATCAAATACGCCAGCCACACCTACGACGATGCCGGTGTCTATGTACCTGATGTGAAGGTATACAGGGACGGCGCCGGTTGTTTTCCGTGCTTTGGTGCGGTCATGGTGTACGTGCTTGGCGGCCCCATCCAGGTACTTGATTCCTGTGGCGACCCATACGGGAAGTACTTGCGGTTAACAAACCCTGTAAGTTCTTCTCCAACCGAGGACTTTGAGTGTGCGCCCGACCAGCCAAGCGGTACGACGTACAAGTGGACGATCTCGAGCGGTTCTGACAATGCCCATATTGAAGGCTCGGACACGAACTATACGGTTACGTTGCAGGCTGACTTAGAGGGAGACTTTACCCTCCAACTTGAGTATATCAAAGGAGGAGGCAGTTGTATCGCTACCCTCGATACAGCCGTACAAAAAGCGGATAAGTATTTAAGCACAGTCGAATGTGGTGGAGGATGGGGGAAGTGCTATCCTAATGGCTGGATGGAGGCACAGCGTAACGTGTTGTACACCATCCGCGACGGTTTTTACAGACCCATCCCGCATGCCTCGTGGGACGAGACATTGCATCAGGAGGATGGTTGGCCTTGCAATGAACTGGAACCAAGTGACGGTTCAGCCGATTGCCAGGGATCGGGGACTGATATTTTTTGGATTATGATGCCTATTGAATGCGATAATTGGGGAACCTTATGTTGGGAATATCAAACTATTATGGTAGACGGTTGGCCGGTAAATGATTATTTCTGGGACGACTATCCCGAGTTGTGGGACGCGGGTGCGTACGGTTGTCCTTGCTTTTTTACGATCCGTCTCGGCTGCCGTCCTCCTACATGCTTGCCCTAGCACTATGCGGAGCATGAGGGCAACGTAGAGCGACTTCGGCACGGTTCTGAAAGGAAGAAAAAATGCGAAGAGCAAAACTACTTTTACCGGCTGTTGCTGTGAGCTTTATGCTGATTGCCGGCCTACTGCTTGTTTTTTTCTACAAACGTCCTAACACTGTTGCTGAAGAGACAGCGTTCGGTGAAAAGGTCTCGGTTGTGGAAGAGAATCCTGTTCAAAAAGATGTTATTGAACCAATCTACGGTGGTGACGGGAACACGCCTCCGCCCACACCAATAAGCCCGCAGCGATACCAGTCCATAGAAGAACTGTCGGACAACATGCTTCAGCGTATCGAGGAACTGCATGCAGCTCGAGAGCGAGTCTTTACTCCTCTGGACGGCAAAGTGGATGATTTCTCGGTTACGGAGCTTACTGTGCCCGAGGCCGTGGCTCAGCTTAGCAGTGACTACAACGTGCTGTGCGGAATTGAGGTCATCCCTTGGCCGACCATCCAGGGGATCTCAATGACTTGGCCTACTCAGCGTATTTCTCTGTCTCTGCAGAAAGTAACACCAAGGCAGATTCTGGACAGGCTGGTCTCACTGGATCCGACTTTCACCTGGTTCGAGGATGAGGGCATTGCCAACGTTGTGATGCGGCAGTCCTATGAAACACCAGATTATCCTCTCAGCAAACGCATCGCGCATTTTCATGTAAATGATAGACCATACTCAAATGTTTTTCTCGGCCCCACTCCAGCCCTGTTTCTTCTATCGGAGGTACGAGGGTCGTTGGCGATTAGCATAACTGGCCGGTGGCCCAAGGAGTTAGAACCTCATGTATCGGTAGATGCTGTTGATACGACCGTCCGGCAGATCATCAATAAGGTAGCCCGGGAGGTTGGTATGTCCTGGTCGGTAGTCTCACGTGGAATGTTCCACGGAAAACACGTCGCCGGGTTCCGAATGCATCCTCGAATGCCGGAGCCCGGTTACTATGATGATCGCAGGTAATTCAGGACTACACCGCTTGGTCATCAGAGAGCTTAGCTGCGTATGTTAGAAGTACCTTTTGCCCATGTCTCAAGGATAAGTTTCAATGGATGTTGCTTACATTATTCTGCTAAAGAAAAAGGCCGTCAGCCTTAGCAAATAGCGTATTAAAGAATCCATAGTTCTCTTCCATGCAAAGAATAAGAAAGAAAAAATGCAACATACCAGGAAAATTATTATTTGGACGGCTGGATTGTCAGCAGTTACTTTTTGCATAATCGCAGTATTTGTGTTCTTCCCGGCGGATGGCGATACATCCGTTGAACATGAGAAAGAATACCCGGTACTTGAACCCAATGAGAAGCTTCCTGATGTTAGCTTTGGCTGGCATCCTTATCCCGAATATATGAAGCTTGTCTTTGAGTTCGATGGGCCTTTTCCTAAGATGCCCGATAAGATGCTTGTGTACAGGATAATACGTCCGAAGAATGTGACGGAGGCCTATGTTCGCGAACTGGCACAGAAATACTTCGACATGCCCACAGACGCCGTGTTTAGACGCGATGAACCCTATTGCAACCTTGATACCAATGCCTATAATTTTATGTTTCAGGCACACAATGGTTTTTTCAGCATATTAAAGCACCGAAAAGCACGGAAGAAGCTCAGCGAAGACAGGAAGGATTACCCCAGCGACGAAGAATGCAGGAAAATCGCGACCGAATACCTCAAAAAAAGAGGTTTACTGCCGGAGGATGCATACCTATACGGCGTGTTTGACGTTAATATAGAATCGGTAGGAGCGATGCAAGTATCGTTCGGCAGGAAGATTGGCCAGTACGATATTTGGGGAAATGGCTCAGATATTCTCGTTGAGATTGGAGTAGCTGGAGAGATTACGAAAGTCTCAAAGCGATGGGTGGAGTATGAGCCTTACAAGCTGGCACCGATAAAGACGGCCAAAGAGGCCTTCGAATATCTAAAACATGGCAATGCGTTTCTGGCAACCTCCAGCGGAAAAGTAAAAAAGATAGCGCTCGCCTACCACACGCCTCCGGAAGGCGATTACATCCAGCCGGTCTACAGTTTCGGTTTTGATATCCCGGAAGCTTACTCTCTCGTCCCCGCTATAAAACCGGAATATCTAAAATCCAAAGAATAGATTGTGAAAGAACTCGAAGAAGATTCCGCCAAACGCAAAAAACAATGATATTAAAGAATCCACAGCCATTTTCCGTACCGCAAGTCCCTGCATGAATTTGGCAGGGATCCAGATGCCTTTATATTTAGAGGCGTTATCTAACCGGAGTTTACAACAAAAATCCCCGGCCCAAAAAAATTACAAACCTATCGCGCAGCGATTCCACAATTTTGAACTTTTAGTTGTGGTTTTGCATTTTTCACTTTGATTTTTGCATTTTCCTTCATGCGATCCACAAACAACGGAGCTTGTCCTTAGCAGAGCCTGCCTTGAGCGTAGTCGAACGGGTCGAAGGAAACAATGAACCCTGCGCATTGCTTTCCTATCCTGCGCAGTTTAACATAATGTTAAAATACAAAAATGTCAAATTTCTGCAACATTTTGCACAAAAAGTGCGCGCTTTTGCACACTTTTGTCAACTTTCCGCTATACTTTTGCAAGTTTTTGCACCATTTTTTTCTTGCCCCTTTTACCCATACCACCCATGCTGCCAACCAACATCTATTTTTAGACTAATACCGAACATCCCCACGAGAAGAACCAAAAAAAACCGCAATTTCCCCCCATTTTTTAAAATTTAAAAAATTTCATTTCTCAATCATGTTAATCTGCGCAATTTATGCCCAAGGTATTTATGCCATAGGTATTTATGCCCAAGGTATCCTTAGAACCCCCATTTCCACCGGAACAAAAAACCGCTCTTTCGGATCCCGAAAAAAACCCAACTTGTCCCGGCGTAGCCTCTGGCGAAGCCGGATACAAACTCGCAGACGCGCCCGCGGCGGGCCAAAACGAACTCGCAGATACGCCCGTGGCGGACCAAAACGAACTCGCAGATACGCCCGTGGCGGGCCAAACAAACCCAATCCCTCCAGGTCAATCGATCAGAAAAACGTGTTTATCATGGAAAAAAATGTAATTGCCGGCCCAGCCGGTCACTTAGCTGTTATATTTCTCTTGAATCGTTATATCCCCCGTGTTATAGTCACTTGCGTATATTGTAATTGGTTTTGGTTTTATTTTATCATTTGGAGGATATTGCCATGTGTGAACACTGCACACGACGTGAGTTTTTGGGGGCGGGAGTGGCCGGTGGGTTGATTCTCGCAGGCGCAACATGGAAACACGCCTGGGCTTCGCAGTCACCGCCCGGCCAAATCCGGGAAAAGTCACGAATCTGCGTCGTCTTTAC